>CP074574.1 GCA_018394295.1 Mycoplasmatota bacterium | reverse complement strand
AGAATACAAGGAGCCTTTTTATCAGAAGAGGAAATTGAAAGAAATGTATTAAATATCATCGATGTTTCAAATTTTGATAATCTTAATTATGATATAGAAATTATATCATCTGAAGAACAAAAATACTTGCCCTATACCACCGATGAAGTCATAGAGGGTGTATATACTGAAGTTTACTATGATAACATAGAAAACTATTCACTCTTCTATAATGTCGGTTCTAATATATGCAAAGAACAAAAAGCTTCAGCTTCTTATATACGTTCTATTGCCGGTATAGGCTACTCAAAAGCAATGAAGTTAATTAAAGAATTTCAAAAAAACAATGTTATTGGAAATTATATTGAAAAGATAAAATCATATGAAGTATTAATATCTTTAAATGAATTTAAAAATAAATTCAAAGGAGATTTGTATGGCCTATAAAGAAGATTTGAGTAGTTATAACCAACATTATTCAATGATTCAACCGTATCCGGTGAATCAATCTAGCATTATACAACCTGTGAACTATCAAAATTTACCGGTTAAAGAAATCTATAATAGTTATAATATTAGAGAATCAGACGATTTTAAAACATTTCAAAGATTCTTAAAATTCAATGATCAATTAAGTTTCATTGAAAAACTAGAAGAAAAAGGAATTATTACGATAAATCGAAACGAGGATAATTCATCTGGTGAACAAAAAGACAAAATTTCACCTGGTACATTTATTTTAATTTTTTTTGGAATAATCCTTATAATGACAGCAATATTTAATTAATATAAAGAAAAGCACATTCTTATGAGTGTGCTTTTCTTATACCATATTTACAAAATATATTCTTGGCTTTGACTATTTGAGTTAACCAACATTATTAATTCTCTAGTTAATTCTCTATGTTTTTTCCCATGTCTCCAATAGCTCATATGAGCTATTTCGTGACAAATTACTTCTTCAATTGATTTTTCTTCTACTTTAGGTACAAAACTTTTATAACCCAAGCGATACATATAATCGCCATAGCACTCCTGGATGAAGTATTCGTCAATAGTTATTTTATCAACTATGATTTTATCTTTTGACCAGGAACATCCTAAAGCTTCTTTTGATTTACCTTGTAATAAATCATGATCATACGGAATAATAGGAATATTAACATTTATTTTTTGTTTAATAAATTTCACAATACTGTTAAAATAATCTTTTTCATTATCTGAAAGCATTGATATTCACCTCTTTTATAAAGAAAAATCATTTTGTTGTTTTTTTTCTTTTAATAAGAATTTCTTTTTAATAATATCTAATGTACCTTTTGGTAACATACCAAAAACAAGTATTGGTGTGTTTCGTTTAGGTAAAGCTACTTTGAAATATCCATAAGGATGAACTATAGTAGGCTTATGCAATTTACTGATACCTTCAGAACAAAACAATTCCTCTGTCAAAGTTAAAAAATTACGTATTTCTTCATATAGTTCTTTAATATAATCTATATACATTTGACCAAATTTATCGAATAATGATTCAGAAATATACTTTAATGTTTTACCTTTTAAATTTTGTTCATAATACTGTTCGATCTTATTTTGCTTTTGTTTTTCCACCCATTGATTAAACGATGGACTATCATCTAAAATATCAAATATCGATAATTGTTCCAATTTCTTCACCACCATCAAATTATATTATATTTTTATGATACCACACCCAAAATAAAAAAACAACAACGTAAAACACACTCATTAATTGAGTGTGTTTATTTTAAAGTTTAAACTCTCCTGGTTAATATTTCATTCAGTAGATAATTTAAAGCTTCTCTTTTAGTTCTATGTTCTTTTTGGTAGTTTTGACTAACACCCATTTGAAACCATTCTAATGTCCATTTACCAGGTATTTCATCATTCCTGATTACAGCAATATCTTCACCGTTACGAACTACTGTATATAGTCCTTTATCGTCTTTTTCTACTTTACAACCAGTCATATCAAGCAATACATTATTCATTAACTTTCTCCTTTATTAATTTAAACTAAATCCTATTCTATAATTACTGTTTATGCCACATTAGGCAAAGCTAATGCTATATTGGGTTCTTGATGTGGTTTATAGTATTCAAAGATTTCTTTTTTCATCTGTTGATATTCAGTTTTATAATATTGTTTGTCTTCATCGTTTGGTAGCCAGTTCTTTTTCTTTCCTACATAGAAATTAAACCGATCTAATAAATCTAAACGTTTGAATCTGATATGTACAGTACCCTTTTTATGAGCTTTAATATGAATATATTCATTTTCTACTTCATTATATTTTACTTTTAAATTAAAAATGCTTTGGTATGGTTTAAATCCATCAAAATAATTTAATATCTTTTCAATTTCATCGATATTTATTGAACCTCTACCATGATATCTTGAAAGCGTAAAGGTATTGTTCCATTCATTATATAAATTAATAGGTAATATAATTTTTTTGTTTATTCTCGAAGCTTTGTTCGTTTTCCATCCATTATAATAATGAATGTTTTTTGTATAACTATTATAATAGTGTTTTGTTAATGAATCGAACACATCCTCTACACTATCCTCAATGCTACGAAGGAACACACTCATTAATAACTCCTGAACTTTCAGTATATTTTCAAAATTAAATTCTATATTCGCTTGTTTTTTAAATAATTCATGAAATTGTTCTCTAATATTGGATGTAAGATATTTATTAAACATTTCTGTCCTTAAAATTTTTTCCCAGTAAGCTTCTCTTATCCCTACCACCCACTCATTGTAATTAGAACAACTGGAACCATTTAATTTTACAATATCACGATAAGTATTATTAACATCTTTAACAGATTTATGATAATTTTTAAAAGTATTATAACTTTCAACTAAATTATTCAGCAATTTACATTCTAAATTATACTGAAAAACTAAAGATTTGATAGTATCATCTTTTAACATGATTTGATTCATTTTAAATTCTTCTATTGTTTCTTTAAATTCTTTCGCTGTTTCGAATTCAATCGCTTTAAATATATTGGATTCTCTATATTTAGACTCAAATTTTAGATAAATTAAAGCTACATCAACTAATGTCTTTCGTTCTGCTTGTTTAAATCCTTTTTCTATAAATTCTATATCTGCTTTGTATTTTTCTAATAGAGTAGATAAATGTTGACGTTCAGTAGAATAAGGATTTTTAATTGTATCTGCATTTAATAAGCAAACGATTTGACCGTTTGTATTTTCCATCATCTGTATTGCCTTAAGTAAATGTTTAACCCCCTGTGAAAATGGTGGATTCATGAGCAATGTATCGTAAACTTTGTATGTGTTATAAGTTAAGAAATCATTCCAAACAACATTATATCCATTGGCCATCAAATAATTATTTAATTCAACATCTAATTCTATACAATCGATATTTACTTTTCGATTATGAAATTTAAACTTTTCTTCTATTCCTTTTGCTAGATCACCTTTACCAGCTGAAGGCTCTAGAATATAAGAAACTAAATTTCGATCAAGTTTATAATACATTTTACTAATTAAATTTTCTGGTGTAGGAAAAAAGTCTTTGCTAAACATGTTATATTCCCCCTTTTTTCTTTTGTATGTTGTTTTTAATTAACGGTTATAAGTTTACCAATAAGAAGTTAAAGTCTCCTTAGAAAGGCTTATTTTAACTTTGAGAGAGTGTTAAAATAAATCTAATTGAAATTGATAATAAACATTTTTATAATTTAACTGTTCTTTCTTTAGTTTTTCACTCTTACATCTTTGTTCACTCCTTAAATATAATACAACAATCGTGTTATTACACTATAATTATAACACAATATTTGTGTTATATTAATAATTATTTATATTTTTGTTGAAATGATATAAAAATAAAAAATACTGAAAATATTTAACCATTCAGCATTTTTTAACCAAATCATTTAAAGTTTAACTTCTCGAAAACAATCAATTTTATTTACAAATATTTACTAAATATTAAAAAGGCTATATTGGAAATTGTAAGGTGTCTTAAAATAATATTTAATATATTCATCTGTTATTTCAGTTTTATTTGCTATTAGTTGGTAATGATTCATCATGTATTCGTGTATTTCTAGTGAAGATAATCGCAAATAGGTAGTATATAACAAAACATTATCAAGATAATATTTCTTATATTTAATTTTTTCACATGACTTTTCTAATAAATATTCATGCCCTGGATGATTTGGAGATTTATTATATTCATCTAATAGTCTCTGGATAATAATATTTAATAATTCTTTATCGGAATAATTTTCAAATTTAGTACTGAAATAATGTCCTTGAAATATCATGTCAAGCTTTCCTCCCAAAAATATATTTCATATCTATATCATGTCAAATGTACAAGGTCTATATTCTACAATGTCTTTTAAAAGTTCTTTATCTGTTAGATCCTTAAAGTCTATTTTACGATTTAAAAAGAATTCCACTTCTCTTTTTACTGAATTATTGATCATCTTCCATAGAATCTTTCCATAGCCAAAATTGAATATTGAAGCTCTAAAGGCATTAGGATAAAATCTACGAAGCCACCGGAGATATCCATATTTAATGGGGATAATGCAAATTTGACACCCCACTCTAGGCATATATATATTAAATCTATATGTTTTGTCCTTTTTTAATTCCAAAGCAAGTAAAGGATCATGAATAACATCATTATCTATTCCTAGTTCGATTAATCTTTCTTGTTCTAACAGTCCAAGATTATTATAGTTCATTATCATGTTTTGATTATATAACTTCGGCATTGGGATAAGGTACTTTTTGATATATGAAAAAACATCTTCATCTCTCCAGTGTAGAATTGGATTTATCTTACATGATTTCCATTCGCTTTTAGCATAGTAATATTCTCCATCACGAAGTCCTGCTTGAAGCCTTTGAACGCTTTCTTCACTTCGTAAACCTGTAATATTTAAATCAAAATCATGTTTTTTAAAAAATTCTTTATATGGTTTATGTTTCAAATTACTACAGCAGACTTCAGACAAAGGTGTTCTATCATTAGTTCTATCACCTTTTCTTGTAAAGTAAGATTCATCCATTCCTCCATATTCTTCAATTATTTTTTTAAGTGGCTTTTTTGGTTTCCCAACCATTAAGTTAAATCCCCACTCTTTTTCAAGTTTTTTTGATAATTTTCTAATCTCTGGAAATTCATTTAATGTATCACTGTAAAATACATTTAATTTTCCTCTCTCAATATTTAACATGTCAAATACTCTTAAAGTCAAATGAAGAGTAACTAAACTATCTTTTCCAAAAGAACAACTAACAACCGGATTATTGCTTTTTAAGATAGACATCATTAATAGTTCTAACGATTCTTTTTCCTTAAACTGAATCAAGACATCATTTGATGTTTTATAATTATAGTAACGAACAGCTTTAAACTCATTTCTAGTATGTTTGCTATCAATTTGATTATAAGTATCTGTTCTTATATTTTTTACATATAGAGGATGTTCAGTAATATCCTTTAACACATATGTTTTGGAATTATTTCGTTCATCAACCTCCTTTAAAGCAAGTTTCATTCCTTTAAATTCAATATCTGAAAATGGCAAATCATCTAGTGATACATCTTTTATTAATCCAGCTCCTAAATAACTATTAAAATGTTCGCTATCAAATGTAATAGAATCATGAGAGTGATGTTTTGATAAATCGTAAGGACTCCCCTTTTCTATACCAGATTTATAATGATGTGTATTAAAATCCACAATATCTAACCAGGATTTAATCATTGTATCTGCATTTTCTAATTCAAACAACATTACAACCAGCTCCTTTAACGTAACACAATAATTGTGTTACTAATAATACAATTATTGTGTTATTATTGGTTATTATAATACAATCATTGTATTAATACATTTATATTATAACACATATTTTGTATTATGTTAATACTTAACTGAATTATATATGAAATTATCTTATTTAAATACATAACACGATTATTGTATTACAAACCTTTGTATTCACATTACACTTAATACAATTATTGTGTTAAATAGAACATAGTAATTACAATACATATGTTTTTAAATATGTTGTTAATACAAATAATGTGTTATTATTAACAACACACTTTAACACACAAATTGTGTTATTTATGTTTACTTAATACGATAATTGTGTTATTATAGAAAGGAAGAGATATTACTTCAAATAAATTAAAAGAGGTGGCTCATGACAGAAAAAAAAATTAAAGACATGATTTTGAAAGACATAATAAGAACCAAAGGAAACCCTACTATTCATAATTTGAAACTTCACATTTCAAATGGAAATAGTGAAAAGGACACAAAAAATTATTTACACTCTACATTAAAGGTGTTTGGTAGTTTAAATGAAGTGTCTGTAAGTAAAGAACTATCTGATCAAGTCTACGATTATTTAAAAGAAAACAAGTATCTTAATGATATTGATTTTTATTCTTTAACTCCTGGTGATAAACTTTTATTAAGAAGTCATGAAATTGTAGAATTCATTGAAATGAAAAGAACTAATTTCATCGGTAGAATGAATGGAAAAAATTATAGAATACCTATCATGAGTGCAATTGAAGTAGTAGAGAAAGCTAAACCAAAAGAAAAATTTGATGTAACTAAATTAAAAGCAAATCAATATTTCTATATTAATCATAAAGGGATTGCTGAACTGTTCATCTTCAAAGAAATTAAAAACAATAAAGTTGTTGGTATAAATCCTACAAATCAAGGTTTATATAATATTGCAATTGATGATTTTAATTTTAATCCATTAGATATTTGTTATAATCTATAAATATTTTATAATAGAGTTTGAGTTGTTATAAACTCGAACTTTAATATAAGATATTTATTATTTATTACAACCTTATTCTAACAATTTAATTTCTTCGGAAATTTTATCTTTAATATAAAATAATACAAATATAAAAAGGAGAGATAGAAATGAAAAAAACAAATCTTATATAACAAAAGGAAAATATAACAAACACTAAAAAAAATTACAATCTTAGCTGAAAAGCCCACTCTTTTAAGGGTGGGATGAAAAGCCATTAATATTTTATAAAATAGCATAGTACTTTTTTAATTAAATAGTGTATGTTTATATGGAACAAATACACATAATATGATATACTAGAAGTATGGAAAATATATATAGACATACCAAAACAACAGTATCATTAATTAACTATCATTTTGTTTTTACTCCACGATATAGGAGAAAAATATTTGATATTCCAAATGTAGAAAAGAGATTTAAAGAATTGGTTGAAACTAAATGCAAGGAGTTAGAACTTGAAATAATCGCAATTGAGTGCGATAGAGACCATGTTCATTTATTTTTAAATTCTCTCCCTACAGAAAGTCCTTCAAGCATTATGCAAAAAATCAAAGGTTATACAAGTGTGGTTTTAAGAAAAGAATTTGAAATCTTAGGAAGAATGCCAGGGTTATGGACTAGAAGTTTTTTTGTAAGTACATCTGGTAATGTTGCTTCTGAAACAATTAAACAGTATGTAGAAAATCAAAAAAAGAGATATGATTAAATAGAAATGAGGTGAAGTTTAGATGAATTATATTCTTAATTTAAAGCTTGAAACAGAAAAATATCAAGAAGATATACTTGCTAAACGATTTGAAATAAGTAGAAAAATATATAATGATATATTAGGTAAAGCCTTAAAAAAATATAAAGAGCTGATAAAAACTAATGCATGGCGAAAAAATCAAAATATAATAAGTGGACTATATAAGATTGAAAAAGAACCTAAGAAGTTAAAAAAGACTTTGAAAGAATGTATTGAATTAAGAAAAGAGTTACTGAAGAACTATAATTTGTCTGAATATTCACTACATGCTGTTGTAAAGCCAATACAACATTATTATAAAAGGAATATAGACTCACATGTAGCACAACAGATAGCTACGAGAGTATGGAGATCAATAGAAAAAGTTTTGCATGGTAACGGAAAGAAAGTCTATTTTAAAAAATTTGAAGATGGTTTAGATTCTATAGAAGGTAAATCAAATTGTTCTGGAATCAGATATAAGATAGATGAACATGTGCTTGTATGGAATAAGTTAGAAATAAAAGTTCAATCAAACTTAAATGATTATGAAAAAGAGTGTTTAAAATCTAAAATAAAATATTGCCGACTTAAGAGAACGTTTATCAAAGGTAAGTATAAGTATACACTACAATTAGTTTTAGAAGGCAGTGTTCCTACAAAAAGAAAATGTGCTGATAATGGAACTGTTGGGATAGATATAGGTACTCAAACAATAGCGTATACGAGTGATCAAGAAATAAAATTGTTAGAACTAGCTCCGACTGTACAAAACATAGAGAATAAAAAAAGAATATTGTTAAGATACCTGGATAGAAGTAAAAGAGCGAATAATCCTAATAATTTCAATGAGGATGGAACTATTAAAAAAAGGATAAAGTTAACCTGGGTACGCTCTAACCGATACAAGAAGGCTAAATATAAATTAAAAGACTTGTATAGAAAACAAGCTGAAATAAGAAAGCAAGACCATGAAAAATTGGCTAATAAAATATTAAGTCAAGGTAACATTGTAAAAGTAGAAAAAATGAACTTTAAGGGGCTTCAGAGAAGAGCTAAAGAAACAAAAATAAGTGAAAAGACTGGTAAAATAACCAGGAAGAAGAGATTTGGGAAAAGTTTAGCTAATAAAGCTCCTGGAACATTCTTAAGGATACTAGAGAATAAGTTGATGGCTGTAGGTGGTCAATATATAGAAGTTAATACATATAAAGTAAAAGCAAGTCAATATAACCATCTTAATGAGGAATATAATAAGAAGAAACTTAGTCAAAGATGGAATTATTTTGAAGGAACAAAAATAAAGATTCAGAGAGATATATATTCAAGTTATTTGATAAAACATGTAAATGATGACCTAGAAACAATAAATAATGAATTATGTAATAAAGATTTTAAGAATTTTGTTAGACTACATGATATTGAAATTAGTAGATTGAGTAATCATAAAAATATTAGTAGTATGGGAGTGTAAAATATGGATATTGAAGTAAAGCCCTATAAAAACAATCGTTATGTAATAGTTAATAAAGAAACAGGAGAAATAATTGATGATTGTCAAGGATACGGATACAAAACTAAACAAAAAGCATATGTTTCTTATAATTATAAATATAATGGTGGTAGAGATAGACATAATGAAATAAGGTATTTCTGGAGAAAGCACAAAAAAATTAAAAAATTTGTTATCGACTGGTTGAGAACTTTTTTTAAAGAAATAGGACATGGAGAATTAACACTTAAAGATTTGCAAAGCGTGATAAAAGAGGAATTCGCAGTTGAAATTCCTCTAAGCTATTTGAAAAAAATATAGTAAATAAAAGGTTTTGAAATGAGCCATATACTATCGTTAATGAGTTGGTAGCAACTTTTGATAGTGAAAGTCTTAGGGAATTAGAATTAGGTACATATCTTTCGAGGTATGTAAGATGTTCTTCAGTACCTAAGAACCCCTTGCCTTTAGGCTTGGGAGTTTCAGCTGGTAGAATGTCTCGTAGATTGTAAAGAACAAAAAATCGGTACCAAAGCTTCTTCTTCAGAAGAAGCTAAAAATAAAGTTCAAACATTCTATAAGAACAAAAAAATACTTTTTATTTCAGTTGATGAATACAAAGTTATTTAAAAACATGAAGGGGGGACATTCAATGTACCAATTTTATAATGCACACCCAAAAGGATTAAAAGTTAGGGATTGTGTAAAAAGGGCAATCTCAAAAGGTTTTAATAAAGACTATATGGAAGTTAGTAGAGAATTAAATACACTTAAAAGAAAACTTGGTGTAAATTGCTATAATAATAAAAAGGTTTGGAAAACTTATTTAGAAGATAAACAAGCTTTTAAAATTTCCTTTCCAGCTAAAAAAGGATATCCTAGAATGAATGGACATACATTTACAAAAAAATATAAAGAAGGCTCTTATATCCTAAGTATGGCCGGACATTTGTCTGTATGTATAAATGGTGTAATATACGATACATGGGATTGTAGAGAAAAATGTATCTATACAGCATATAAAATCATTAATAGAGAAACCAAAAAATTAATCGATGTCAAAATGAATGTAGAAGAGTTAGGAAACTATATTATTAAAAAAAGTAGTAATTTTCAGAAGAATTGGAATAAGTTAGAGTTAATAGAATTAATAAATAATTATTCTCCAATTGAGTTATCCGAATTAATTAATAAAATCAAAAAAATATACACTGATAGATTTAATGATTTAAATCGAATATGGAAATATTGGTTAATCATAAGTACTATTGATACAATAAAAATAATCAAGGATAACAAGCTTTCAATAAACAAATGATGAAAAAAGGGGGGTAGGGATAGTGCCTGGTAAATATCAAAAACCAGTCTGTGACTGTGGTGAAGAATTAGTTTATATTAATAACCAATTCAAACAAACTAGAAGAAGAGTAACAAAAGATGGAAAAATATCGAAGAATATTTTAGGCACACACTATAACTCTACTGATGATCCTGAATATTTATGTTGTTTGGAATGTGGAAAAACATACAATTATTTATACGATGATGAGTATCGTATCGTGCGTGGGGGAGAACTATTATAAGACAAGGGGGAGTGAATTATAATGGATATACCTAAAGAAATAAAAACTAAAATTATTAAATTAGCAAATATTTATAAACAAGCTTCAAATATAACTAGAGAACTAGAAGAATATTTTGAATCACAAGGAATCAATCCTAATGATGATGTATTTAGTTTCTACTTTTGTTTTGTCCAGGATGGTTATTCTGAAGATTTCATAAAATACTTAAATAATAAGTCTATACTAGATAAAACCGGTGATATCATATGTTAGTAATAACACTTGAAGAAAAAGAACGGATGTTAAGAGTAATAGATCAATTTGGAAAAGGTACAGTAGGTTATATAAAACAAGCTACTTCATCACATAAGTATCTAAATACAAAAGGGGAGATTAAAACCAAATATAATTACAAATATATTCCCTGTGTTATAACTGTATCAGAACGTTCTTTAGAAGCATTTAGAAGAGCTGGATATGAAATTGATAAAGTTAAATACGGTTGGTTTGATGAAATATTGCCTAAAAAGTTTTTAAAGGAGCTAGAAAAGGAA
This sequence comes from Mycoplasmatota bacterium, assembly GCA_018394295.1. Taxonomy (NCBI): domain Bacteria; kingdom Bacillati; phylum Mycoplasmatota; species Mycoplasmatota bacterium. The sequence goes on along the minus strand of CP074574.1, from coordinate 86,697 downwards.
TCAAAAGATAGGGGAATAATTTAATGAATAATTTAAAAAATCCATAATTTCAAAAAGCAATAGATAAACTAGAAACCGAAATTAAGAATAATGAAATTTCGTACAAAAAAAATATAACAGAAATCGATAAGCACAAAGATAATTTTATAGCATTTAAAGATAATTTTATAGCATTTTTAGAACAAAGATTATATATAAAAGAGCGTGATGAATTAGATCAAATAAGTAATATCGATTGGAGATATAGAAAGATATTATACGATCATTGGGAACCTCTTTTAGCTAAAACCGAAATTGTTAAAATCATTAACATAGATGAATTAACACATTTAGAGCCTAGAAAGTATGGATGTAATATTACAATGATTTTTCCAAACAATTTAGAATTAAATGAATATACCTTTTTAATTAAGATTAGCAAAAACAATTATAATGAAATAATCGATGTGATTAACAAACAGATTAACTTAAAAATGTTATCTTATAAATACAAAGTTAGATTCATTAAATACATAAAAGGTGATAATATTGAGAAAAAAATGAAATAAATGAGAGGTTGAAAAAGAGGGAAGAAAAAGAGATAATTGAACTTAATTAGATTTAAATAGGTAATCGCCTACCTGGATTGTTAAACAATATGAAAAGAGTAAAGTAATTATTGTAGGATGATCCATATTAAAAATGAAAGACAGGAGAGAGGAAGATGGAAAGAAATCCAAATCATTGGTTAATGAAATTAATAAAAGATAATAACATGACATTCCCAGAGTTTTATAAAGCTTCTGGTATAAGTAGATCAACACTTGATAGTATAATAAAAAGAGATAACAAATATAATGACATCACACCAACAACTAAAGAAAGAATAGCTTCTTTTTTGAGATTAAGTGAAGCTGAACTAATGAAAAAAATAATCAATTTTGATATTGTGCAAAACGTAGTACCAGTTAGAAAAAATAGAAAACCAAAACAAACAACAATTACTAAAAAAGATACTGTAAAAAAAACAAACAACTTAACACATAAAAAAGGTGTAAAAGGCCAAGCGAAAGTTAAAACAAATACATGGCTAGATCAGATATACACTATCATTAAAGTAAGCGAAGATGGAAATCTATATATATTAAATGATGATATGGCAAATTCTCAATTATATAAAGAAATGAAAAACATTAGTCAATATGAATTTTCAAAAAGAACCGGAATTAGGGATACTACTTTATCGGCAATAAGAACAAAAGATATTTCAATAGATGATGTAAAATATACCAACTTGAGAAAAATAGCAAATATATTAAAACTATCTGTAGACGAACTAGTAAACAAGTATAAAAAAGACTGACATATTAAATATGTTAGTCTTTTCTTCTAACAGTATATTTTTTTCATATCTTCAACATCTACTACCATGTTATTATCTATCAATAATTCTAAAGTTATAAGATTCTTCATATTCTCCTAAATATTCATCAATATCAAACCAATCAATAAAGGAATTATAATCCCTTACTTTGCGAACATGATATGTTATCTTAATTTCGTAATTATATCCTGGTTCAAATTCATAGTCTTTAAAAACATCTATGAAACCAATATTCACATTTATGTAAGCGTACTCTTCATATTCATCTATGAAGGTAATTTCTTCAACAACTTCCGAAACACCATTTTTAAAAAGTTCAATTTTATTTACTTTTTCAGAATTTGACTCAAAACAGTAATATAATGGAGAAACTGAAGATTCGTAATTCACATGACCTTTTGTCCTAATCTTAAAAACTACATCTTCAGGGAACATCGGTTTCTCTAAATCTACATAAAAATTGTCACCTACAACCATTCCAGATGGTGATTCAACAAACAAGTTTAACATTTTATAATCATACTTTTCATACAATGCAGTACTATACCATATTCCCCCAGTAACAGCAATAATTTTTTTTGCGCTACTTGTATTACCTGATTTATCAATCGCTTTGATTGTTATGTTATAATAACCCGGTGTATTAAAATCTATTATTCCTGTATACGAAACATTTATATCTTCTATTGAGTAATAATTATCTGTAATAAATTTAGCTGAATTTAAGTTAATAGTGCCCCCTTTAGATATTATCCCTGAAAAAGAACTAACATCAATTACGGGTGCTATAGTGTCCTTAATTGTAAAGCTTAATGTTAAGTCCGTTGTCTGATTATCAGAATCAGTTACTTTATAATTAATTCTTTGTACCCCCACTTTATTCATATCTAAGTCCCCGTCAATAGTTATATCTTTTGAAGAGTAGTCACCATCAATATCATCACTTGCAGTAACATAACTAATTAAATTTGGTGATTCATCTTCTAATTCAAATTCATATTGTTTTCCCTGTATTACTGTGATTACCGGAGGGGCACTTTTTGGTATAACTTCTTCACATCCTGTTAAAAACATAACAAAACTTACAATTATAATTAAGATAGTTTTTTTCATAATGATCATCCCTTTAATAATTATTTTTGAATGTTTTAAGAATATTATTGTTTATATGTTACATTCGGAAAATCAGTAAAAGCTCGTCGAATTGGTTTTACCATTTCCTTATTAAGTGCTAACATTGAAGCTTCATGCAATTGATTCCCTAATTCTTCTCTATTAATTTTATTCTTATCCATAGTTTTATCTCCTTTTTAATCTAAAAAAACTATGTATAACTATATTTTATAACAATATAAACATAATTACAATATTAGATTATATATATAGAATATAATATTGTATAGTTCGTGATGAATTACAACAAGAAAAAAGACTAACGTTAATCGTTAGTCTTTAATAAAAAATATATTTAAGGGATTTAAGAGGGATAATTATATAAAAAGAAATATATATGATTAAGGAGAGGAATAAATTAGATATTTATAATATCTAATTATATTTTACAACAATTAATAACAAATTGCAATACTTTTTTATACAAAATTTAACATTTTTATACAATTTTTGAATGAGAAAGTGATTTCAATCTTTGATTAACTATTTTAGCCATTTCATGATCAAAAACTTCTAACGTTTCAAGATGAATATTTTTAATTGCTCTATCAAAAACAACATCCTCAATAATAGGTATTAATTGTTCAATTAATTCATATTTACCTTCGGTAATTCCCCAAACTAAAACATATTTTTTATCTGTATTATGATAATTTGACGAATTGACTATACTTAATAATTTTTCATTATCATTAGATATAACAGAAACAAATAGTTCTGAATAAGCTTCTATATAATCAAAAAAAACATTTTCTAATTCATCTGATATTTTATAAAGTTTTCCTTCTTTTTCTAATATAAAGTTAATATTAATAATTTCTTGATTATTAGTTAATCTAATTTGGTTATTAGAATTTTCCAATTTAAACATTGCTCTATATTTATAGAAAAACTCTCTTAATTTCACCATTAGATCATTAGTAGATATATATTTCAAATCATATAATCGAATTTCATCATTTGGTACATCCTCATTAAATACTTGAATATAAAACTTATAGTCCTGGTCAATTATTTTTTTACAGATACCTTTTGTAACTTGAGTAAGTTTTTTATTAATGATCACTTTTGACACCACCTTTCTGACTTACATCCCAAAAACCTCTATAGCTTGTTGTCCACTTATTCCCCAATGGGTATCTTCAAGACTTGCTCCTTTTTTAATTAAAAAAGATGATATTTCACTATTTTGACAAGCTAATGAAACCCTTAAAAATTTTAATAACGAAACTTTTCTAAAATCTAAATCTTCTTCGGAAAAATGAATCAACTCTTTTGCTAGTTTATTATTTTCTCCTCTAATAGCTAATTGTATTAATACACTCAAACTATTACTATTATGTTCTTCTTTCAATATTTTTTTATCTACATTATCAATAAGATTATAAAACACCATTAATTTCATAAGTTTACCATTATCATATGATAGATCAGGAGTAACAGTCTTTGATAAATGATTAAAAGTATTTAAATCATTATTTATTAATGTTTTCACTAAAATTTCTTGAGTATACGTATCTCTTAAAGCAAGTAACCCATCAGGAATATTATCATGGATAATATCATCCAAACTATAATAATTTAATAAACTATCTAATATTTTGGTCGGTTCTAGAAGGTTAAAATCAATTATATCTTTCAACTTATTAAAATACTTAAAGTTATTAGGTTCAATTAAATCATAAATAATAATACTATCTTGAACATGAATGTTCACATCGTATTTTAATAATAAATCAACCATTTTTTCATCATCATTCAATATAGCTTCTCTTAATGGGTATCTTGCTAAGTCTTTCTCTTTTTTATATTTTTCAAAACGAGAATTAGCTAAATCTTTATTATACTTTAGGATTTTTTCCATTAACGCATAATTTTTTTCTTTTAAAATCTCTGGAATTTCTACAGCATATTGTTTACTTCTATTATCTAGCAAATTCAACACCTCTTTCTAAAACATAATATAAATATGCACTAATATCTTTATAAAACCGTATTCCTTCATTAACATTAATAAAAATTTTATTTTCAATATTATTTACTGGTTTATTATCTGTAAAAACATATTGTTCGTAAGATAAATCATCTATATCTATTGCTCTAAGAACTTCAATAGTCTTTGTTTTTTTCGAAAGATTTTCTGCATATTTTTTTAATTTAGATTGATTGATAAAACCAAGCTCATGTATTTCAGCAATATGTAGAGTAATAGTTGAATCATAAAGAGCTTTTATGTTTATTAATTCATTAATATCTGTTAACTGTTCAACAACTCTATTTTCTTTTCTATTAAGGTATGTGATAATTTTAGTAAAACTATTATTATTTAAAAAATAAAGTAACCAACTATCATTATATTCTAAAATATTTCCTTTTATATTTATTCCTGGATTATCATTAATAAGTTCAATAAATTCATTACTTATTAGATTCATATTCATTTTTATTTTTTCAAAAGAAAATCTACTCATTTCGTGTAATATATTTTTTTCGTAATCTTTTAAATATAATCTATTAATGAGAGTATTCTTAATCATATAATCACTCGCTTTTAACTATAATATGATAATTATATTATATACTTTAATACAATATAATGCAAATTAAAACGGATATGAAAACCAAAAAGGCCACAAAATGTGGCCTTCTTGATAGCTAAATAAAATATTAACTAAGCGACAATAAACAAGTAATGAAATATTGATGTTTATATAGAGGCTTAGTATTTGTTTTTTTTACATTTATATGTTAACAAAATAAAATAATAATGTCAACTTAATTTTAAATAAATCGTATAATTTTTATATAAATTATCTAATGAATTCGAATCAATTATTTTTTTATTCAAATTATGGACAATAATCGACTTGATTTTTTCTGGAACATCTTTTGAATAGATATGATTTATTGGTTTCTTGTCGAAAATTGTTTTTTGGTTTGTTACTAAAAAACTTGATAAATATTTATCATCAAAATACATATTTAATTCACTTAGCTGTTTAAGTATTTGTTTTTTTATAAAATACAATTCATTTAATGGGTTTTTAATAGATATATCTTCAGAAGAACTTTTAAATTTAAAATTCCAATATTCACTGTCTTCTTTTACATATACTCTTCCATTTAATTCAACTAATAAAAGCAAAACAAATTGATATGGGGTAAAAATAATTATATATTCATCATTATGGCAACTAATTATTTTAGCATTATCAATAATATTTAAAGAATTTGATATATCATTTAATAACTCATTCATATTCTAATTCTTCCTCTATAATCGATAATATTTTGCACAAATTTTTCTTTTGAATTATGTAATTATTTTCATTAATTGGAATTCTTAAATAATAATAGGTACCAGAAAAAACTAATTTTGTATCTATATTTTTTGTTAATATATTAATAAATTCAATAATATCCGGAAATTGTTCAATTAAAAACCCGATAAATACATCAATTAAATATAACTGTTCACTGTCCTGTTCAAAACTTAACATCCTATTAATAATCATTCCATCATCAACCACGTACGGTTCATGATCATCTATATCTTCTAATTTTATAATGATATCATTTACTCCACTCGATTTATTATTTAATTCTAGAATTCCAAAATTCGGTTCGTATTTTGATAACCAACTTATAACAATATCTCTTTGTTCTTCAAAATTCATTACTTCACATCCTTTTCAGAAAACATCATCTTTAATCAAATTTTAGCATTTTTATTCATAAAAAGCAATAAAAAAACCTACAACAATGTAGGTTTTATATATGTGGTATCATTTTTTCATTATTATTGAGTACAGAAACTATTTGTTCTATACTCATGTCATACTCTTCTTTTTTATAATGTTTCATTAAATTATGCAAAGTGTTCTCAATTACCCCTCCCCTGGTGTCATTTTTAGCCTTTTTAAGAGATATTTCTTCTTGTAATAGTCCAATGTCAAAAATTGTTAAAAAACTCGTGTAAGTCAATAATTTATCGTTTACACTGTCTAATATATGCTTTTGTATTTGGAGTGGTATTTTTTTTACTGATTTTGGTTTATAACAAGCTACTTCTGGTATATCCTTAATAATTGAATAGTATTCTTCTTGAGTTAAATATTCATTCATGAATTTAATGAAAGTCGGATCAATATGATAAACCTTTTTTCTTAATTCCGGATCACTATAATTCCAATTGGCTAAACTATAATGTAAATTAGTATTTTGACTTAAATAAAAATATTTAATTTTATCTGATGGGTTTTCAATTTCAGAAATTAAATTGAAATCCTTCGATAGAATGTACATTAGTATTTCGTCTTTTAAAGTATATTGTTTATTTATTTCTTTTAATAATTGGGGTTGTTTTTCCAATGATAAAAGAATAGCTTCATTTGATGGATTTTTAATTTTAAGTATGTATTTAGGGTTTTTGTTTATTAATATTAATTGAATAGTTTCATTTAAACTTTCTTCCAGAAGAAGTTGGTCATATTTTGAACTATTAATTAGTTCCATTACAGAAAGTAAAATAGTAGCACTATCTTTCTTTTCAATCTTTTTCTCAATTTTTTGAATTAATTTTTCTTCCCAACTCATAGCACACCTACCTCTCAATAGACTGAACAATTTCTTTATTTTGTTCTAAAGTTTGATAAAAATTCTTAAATAAATTGAAACATTTATTAAGACTTTGAACTTTTTGGTCAGTATTTTGTGTTTTTACATATTCAATTGAATTATTTGTTAATATATTATATTTAGTATCTAATAGATAATTTAATACTGAAGATTCAAATTTATTATCAGTATATAACTTCGATGTAATTCTTAATAAAATTTTAAAGTTTTCTTCATTTGAATATTTAGGACAAAAGTAAATTATTTTTTCGTTTTTATTATAATAAGTTTTTGAATCGCTTAATTGTGTTTTAATACTAGGATCATATTTTAAAATAATATTTTTACCTAAAGATTTAATTAAATCTTGATAATTATTTTTATGTTCTTTTTGCTCCTGGTTATCTGTTGTATCACTAATATCAAAATAATTTAGAGTAGATAATATGGCCATTTGTTTAGATGGTCTTAATTTACCTGTTTCTATATCATTCACTTCTTGTTGTGTTAATTTTGACTTGTATTTTTTAGTATTATCATTGAACAAATACAATATATCTTGCTTTAATAAGTTAAAAGCTGTGCTTCCTTTTTTAACAAATATTCCTTTATCTTTATAATTTTGATATGTATCTAAATTTGTAGGTATTATATTGCATAATTCTTGTTTTTTATGTATTAAACAAATATTATATATCGATTCTGTATTGAATTGAGTCATTGTATTTAATAAAGTTTTAAATTTAATTGGGTTATAAACAATTTCTGCTATATGATTATTAGCTATTTTTAAAAGGTCATTTGTTGATAATTTTTTACTTTTATTTTGAGATAAGTTAGTAATGTCTTTTTTATTTTCGTTTATAGATTTATCTTTATTATCTTTAGAAATTTGTTCAGTTAATTCTTGTTTATTTTCTCTTTCAATAAAAATAACAAAATCTGATTTAATACTATCATAGGTAGTGAAAGTTCTTTTTGCCAAGTCTCGTAAATAATGTTCTATTTCTACATTTTTTAAATTTTTTATTAAATCAAAAGTTCCTTCAATAAATTTAACCTTATTTTCAATACAATTATTTAATTTTAGTTCTTGTTCTAAAACATACATATTAAATTCTATGTAATTCATAGCATTATTTTTTGTTATGTCTAAAAAGGTATTTTTACCATATTTTTGTATATATTCATCTGGATCAAGACCATATGGCAATATTACTGCTTTAGCATTAATATCTAAATTTGATTTCTTTATTTCTTCAAAAGCTTTTTTTATACCAAAGATTCCAGCTTTATCTCCATCATAAACAATAAACCAATTATTAGATAAATTTTTCATTTTTTTGATGTGTTGATTTGTTAATGCTGTTCCCATTGTGGCTACAGTATTAGATATTCCCTGTTGATCTAGCGATATAACATCCATAAATCCTTCTAATAAAAACAAAGAATCTTCTTTTCGACAAGATACTTTTGCATTGTCTAAATTAAATATTGTATTATATTTATTAAAAATAACACTGTTTTCACTATTTAAATATTTAGCGTTTCTTTTATCATCGCTTAATGTTCTCCCACCAAAGCCTACAACTTTACCATTTTCAATAATTGGTATTATTACTCTATTTTGAAATTTATTACTATTTTTGTCATTTAAATTATTAGTGTTTTTTATAACTTTATCATCAAATCCATTAGATTTTAATGCCTGGTATAATTCATTATTTTTTTCGATAATCGCATGACCAATTTCAAATTTATTAATTGTTTCCATTGCTAAACCACGATTTTGTAGGTATTGTAAAGAACGTTTCCCATCGATAGTTTGTAATGAAAATTGATAATACTCTTTAATAAACTGATTTAATTTTAATTCTTTATTAAATTGATTAATATTATCATTGGAGATATAACTAGAAATATCTATATTCGTATAATTAGCTAAAGTTTTAATAGCTTGAGGATAATTAACTTTCTCATATTCCATAACAAAAGTTATAACATTTCCTTTAATCCCACTTGAATAATCATTAAATGAATTGCGTTCAGGACTAACTACAAATGAGGGTGTCTTTTCAATATTAAATGGAGATAATCCCATCCAATTTTTCCCTCTTTTTTCAAGTTTTACATAATTATTAATATAATCTAAAATATTAATTTTTTCTAAAATCTCATTTCTAACACTATCTGGTATTTGTTTCATAAGATCACCTCTTTTATATATAAATAATACCACACCCAAAAATAAAAAGCAATTATATAAAAATTTTTTCAATCCATCATTCTATATAAAGATTGATTGAATATATTGTTAATATAATATAACTGTTATTAATAAAATCTGTTATTATATGTTATTCTATTTTCTAATATATCAAATACTAGTATATCATAATCTAATCTTTCAAAATAAGGTTCTCAAACATCAAATAACTAATATTCTATTTTTGGGTTCTCAAAAATGACCATATATTTGAATAAATAACTAATATTCTATTTTTAGATTCTCAATACTAATCTTCTATTTTTGGGTTCTCAAAATTTACATATAAAAAACATCTAATTATTAGATGTTTTTTTAAATAAGATTAATTAAAAAAATAGATAATCACGTGAACTACCCCTACTTATAGAAGTAGGAGTATTCTTGTTAGTTTTGGATAAAAATTTGTTTGTAGAATTCAGTATAGAATGCATTTTCATAGGCAAAATAACCATCTTGTTGATTAGAAAAGATGGTTTAAGTGTTTACATCAATTATGATTCTTGTGGTCCAATACTTCTTTAAGTTGCTTCAATTGTTCATTATCAAAATTATCTCTAAATTTATTAGCATTATAAGTAGATTTGCAAGCTGTATAAATAGTTGTAATTAAGAAACCTTCAGTGTTTTTTGTGCTTTTTTTATAACGTGATAAGTTTTCTTGGATAGCCTTCAAAATATTTAAATCAAAACATTTGTATATGGTATCTTGGATAAATTCTATTTGAGTATCATAGCCTTTTATTGGGTAAGTGACAATGTCACCATTTTTATCTATTATAGTTCTTAAAAAGAAATCTATAATTACATTTAAAATTTCTGATAATTCATTAAAGTTAATGTTTTTATGATCTAGATATTTTAATTCATCAACATATTGTTTGAATATTGGATTAAACCTACCCTCTAGTTTAATCCGTTGTTCATCACTTGATAAAGATTGGTTATAGAATTTTTGAATATAAAAAAGATAGTTTGTTTTTTGATTAATTTCTTTATCTTGATTAACAGGTGATGTTTCTATATCCTCATGTTTTGATTTTTTTATTTTGATTAATGTATTTTTATTTTGTTTAGTATCTCTGATATAAACAAATCTTTTTTTCTCTGTATAATTTTTAGGATTAGGATTTTCTACTATATAGTATACATTTCCACCATTATATTTTCCATTACGCATTTGTGCTGTTTCAATATAATTATTGATTTTTAAAAGTTTTAAGTGATCATCGAAACGAGCTTTTTTTAAATCTAATTCATTCATCATTAATTCTTTATTAGGGAAACAAAAACCATCGTTACCGGCAAAAGAAGATAAATACAAATAAATTGCTTTTGCAACTATACTTAAATTATCATCTAGCATAACTTTTCTTGGTGTAAGTCCATATTTCCCATGAACTAGTATATTTTGATTAAGTTCATCTTCTTCAAGATAATCAATTAAATCTTTATCTAACTCAAAATTAGGTTTACTCATAATTATATATGTATTATTACTTCTGGTACCATTGTTATAGTTCATCTTAATTGTAATATAATTATATTTTAATAATGGATGTAATCCCTTATCATAGTAGCGTTTATATCCGATTTTAAGCATTTTTATTATATTTTCAACCTTTGGAAAATAATTTCTATTGTCAGACGTGTTGTTACTATATAATTTGAATAGACTGTATAATACTTTTGCTTCAATTGGTAATCTTCTGTCTCTATTAATTATTTGTGGGTTTTTTGCATAGCCCTTACTATATATATTTTCTTCTTCAATGACTGTATCAAATTCAGTCTCTTTGAAATTTTTCAAAATAGTTTTGATATCTTCCATCTTTACCACCTCTATATGTATGTTCTACTCCCTAAAACAATAAGAAAAGTGCCTTAAAACATATGAATTAAGACACTAGCATATTAAATTATAAACATACTAATATCAATGTTTCATAGTCTTGGTTATTAATCTTTACATAGTTAATTTTTATTAGCTTAACATCATTATAAAACAAAAAAACCGGTAAATCAACCAGTTTTTAACAATATATTTCATATTTATACAGCTATTCCTGGAGTAAATTCTTTATTTATAGATTTTTGATAGTAATTTTCTATACTTTTAATAGATTTTTCACTTTTACTTAATACGGTCGAAAGTATATCTTCATATCTCATATCATCTACCACTTCGCCTTTCCATCCAGCTATATAATCAAATGAATATTCACTAGTATCTAGTCCAAAGTAATTACTTACTATGTAGGCGAAAGATTCAGCCATTACTTCTTTTTCATTTTTTGTGTATTTATCTTTTTCTACTAAATGTTCAAACACATGATGTCCTAGTTCGTGAAGTAGAGTTTTAACACTTTGAGTATGTGTATTTCTCGAATTTAGTGTAATTTTAAATGTATCATCTGGATTTAAATGCAAAGCACCTTTTTTCCCAGCAATTCCATAATCAATGTACTCTATAGGTAGCTCAATTTCATTAGTTATATAAGATTCTACTAACTTTAATTGAATTTCATTTGGAATATTTTTTTCTTTTAAACCTTGTAAAACTTTTGGTAAATATTCCATCGGAGCATTTGTTTGCGATATATCAAATATAGGTAAAGTTCGGTATGGATTCTTATTTGATAATCTTGTTTCATATCTTATATATTTATATTTATTTTTATTTTCATATTTTAATTTATTAGTTTTATAATAGTTGTCATACACAGTAAGTTCCTTTTGTTCTTGCAAATCTCTTATTATATGAATTTTATAGGTATTTGGAGCTAAAATATATATTGCAACTTCACCAGGATTAATTTTAATTCCTTCTTTATTCCATTGTTTAAAAGTCCTACAAAATTGATAGTCTTTACCTCGTATTAATCCAGTTAAAAAAATGATCATAGTATTATTCATAGAATAATTAGTGAATTTTTTTGTAAAATCAAGTAATTCTTTATATTTTTTAGGATCATTAGTAGCATTTTTAATTCCATTTGCTAAAGTTTCTTTAATCTTTTTGATTTTTTCATTAACTTTATTTTGATATGCACTTTGAACATCTTTAATGTTATTTACTGACATAGATTAATCACATCTCCTTTTGCATTTAATATAATTCATTTGACTCTTTATTAATGATACCACACCCAATACAGAAAAGCAACAAAATAAAACCACACCCAAAAATAATGGATGTGGTTTTATGACAATTGTGAACTCATTTCTATATTCTTTGTTATTGAATAAGTGAACTACCCCATCAGATTTATTCACATATCTAATGCTAATGAAACTTGCCTATGCAAACGATTATATTCACAATTTTTTGATTTATCATTTTCAATAGCAGTAGTTCCCGGATGTGCTTTTTTGTTTTCTAAATATTTATCTAATTCGAGTCGATATGAATTAATTTCATAGTCTAGCATATCATCTAAAGCACCATTTCTAACTTCTGTTAAAGAACAAGGTTTTCCCAATCCTTTATAACCGACTCGACCATCATTGGTATTATAATCCATTGTAAATTCATATTTATTTAAATATAACCAAAAATCTAATTTTGCAACGTCTTTTCCAAAAACATGTAATGTGGTTTCAATAGTAGGAAAACTACCAGAATCGTTTTTTGTAACATAAGGGTGTAAAAATGGGTTATCTGATAGAGTGAACTACCCCTACTTATAGAAGTAGAAGCTTCATAAGAAGTTTGGTATTTAAGTTCCCACTTGCTTTAACAAGCAACCCTTATTCTTACTGGGCTGAACACATAACCCTTATCCCTCATAGTCAAAACTATTTTAGGAATACATTCTTCATTTTTTCTTAGTATGTTGAGTGAACCATTAACATCTGCATTAATAGTGCCAATACTCGATTCAAATAATCCTCTATGTATTCTACGTTTCTTGTTATAGAAAAAATTTGTTACCGGTTCAAGATCAACTGCACTACATCCACTGGTATAACTTTCTTCCTGGTATTCAATTTTTAGCCCATTTAATTTAGCTTTGTACTCGATCATGTTAGCTAATTTTTGAATAGGAATTTGTACAAATAATTTATTATAACTTACACCTTGCTTAATATCAGTTAAATCACCAATAATAATTTTGCCTACTTGATGTTCTTCTGCTAATTTGATTACTCGATAACTAACCTTGTGCAAATAATCTAATACATAGTTTTCACGATATGTTCTCAAATTGTTAATTCTTTTAGTATTTTTAAACTGCATACTTCCATGTTTTTTCATTTCAATACTTTGTAAATTTGCAATTTTCTTATTTATATACGAATTAATACTCTTTAGCTTTTTACCAGAGACTACATAAGAATTATTTGTTTCTTTGAAGGTTAATGTAGCTAAATTATTAAGTCCTAAATCTATGGCCATAACATTTGTAGAATGATTGATTAATTCTTCTTTTTCATAGATTATTATCAAATACCAGGATTTAATTTGATGATCATACTTAACTTTAACTTGATTAATACTATTCCAATTAACAAGGCTTTGAAGTTTATCAGGTACCTCAAAATTAAGACTGTTCACCTTAAAATTGGATTGTATAGTTTTAGATAAAGATAACATCAATTGATTATTTTTAAATCGAATAGCTAATTTGGTAAAGATAATCTCATTCTTATTATCCTTAAGGTTTTTATATTTTGGTCTACCTGGTTCACCTTTATATTTATGTGGATGGTTCTTATAATCAGCTAAACTCTTAAAATAAGATTTCCAATTCTTTTCTAGAACCTTAAGACAATGTTGATAGGTATGTGAATGAAGGAAATCTCTATGCCTATTCACTTTTAAATCTTTTTCTAGTTGGATATATGGTTTATATTGTTCTTCCCTACAGATGTAATTTGCGATGTTATATAACTTTGTAGTATGAAAGGATAATTCTTCCATCATTTGTAACTGTATAGAACTGAATTTAGGCTTAAATTTAAAGGATAATTTCATTATTAATTCACCTCTTTTCTATACAATAATTATACCATATTTTAATATTTACCTAAATTATATTTAGTAATTTTAAATAAGAACAATTCATCCCACCACTTATAGAAGTGGGAGTATTCTTGTTAGTTTTGGATAAAATAATTCTTATATTTACTGTGATTAATAACATAAATCAGAGTGTCGAAACGTTCTTGTAACTCTTGTTTTGTTAAAACTCTTTCATCATCTTCTGTTGTGTCAATATTAGAAAGAAGTAATTGATAATCTTTATCCGAAATAGTAATTTTTTCATCATCTATAAAATTATATATATTTAATTGTTCCATACTTAACCTCTCCTACAAATCTAAGTTAGCCTGTATTGATTTTTGTGTAATTTTTTGGAAGTCTTTTATAATTTCATCGATTTTTTCAACAAAATTAAAATTTCTTTTTTCAAATTCATACAATTTTCCAAGTTGTTTAAATTCACCATTAGGTGCCTTTTCATATAAATTAAAACTAAAATAGTTAAAGTTTTTAACATTTACTCGTTTTAATTCTAAAAATTCTTTTAACTCTTCATCATTGGTGATTTCCATTTCTTGCAGTATAGTATTTAATTTTCCTGTATTATTAGTATCTTTAAATGCTAGAAACTCTTTTTCCTCAATATCAACTGCATTTAATTCAATTACACCTTCTGGTTCTACGTTGACAAATAAAGCATTATATTTTATTTGACAAATAACTCCAGAATGAAATAAACTATCTGTTTTATCCAACGAATAATTATTACTTAATTTAATTGAAAATTCTGGATAATTTTCTTTTAGTTCTATTAATTTTACAGAAATTGGCCAGTCAGTTCCTAGACAAATATCATAAACATTTTTACTTATTTTCTCTATATCATGAATATATTTTGGATCCATTTCTTTTTGGAATAAATTAATTTCTCTAGGTGTTGTTTTTACTTCAGCTTGAAACCCATCTTCAGTATCACGAATTTCATTTAAAATACTTTTAGTTGATTCACTTAAACTCATATTTATTCTCTCCTTATAATTCTAAAGATTTATTTTGATTAATTTGTATTTTTATATTGTTTCGTAATGCAAGGTCATTAAGAACGAATTGTAGATGTCGATCATTTGTGTTAACATTAAGAACATCATTTTTTATGAATATATTGTTACTATCTAGCCATTTATAGAAATGTTCTCCTGGTACAAAATCATCATCATAAAATTGATTTTCAAAATAAGTATTAAAAGTAATAGATAATAAAGAACTTACTTGTTCACTATAGTTCATTTCATCATAACTTTTATTAGAAACCGAAATGTAAGATATTCCATTTCTATAATTAGTTTTAGATAAGTTTTTCATAAGTTCCAAAAAAATACCTTCTATAGTTTTCAAATTATCAATAGCCTGGTTAATATCATTTAATGTGTAAGCTTTATTATGTTTAGGTATATCATATAAAATTTTCAATTCATGAATTAAAAAATCTTTAATGCTATTAAATTTTAAATTACTATAATCTTCAATATCATTAAATAGTTTTAGACCATAAAACTCATATAAAATAATATTTCTCTCTAATACTAAAACACCACCATAAGATTCTGTGTCAACTCTAATAGTCCCGTTACTAATATTTTTAATACTAAAATCCATAACTTCACTCCTTAATATAATAATTCTAATTAAATGATACCACACCCAATATAAAAAAGCAACAAATGAAAACACACCCTTATTTTTTAGGTGTGTTTAATTTGTATTGCATTTGTAGTTTTTCAGTATTGCATTTGTAGTGTATTAGATGTTTATGTATTGCAAATGTAGTTATTAAGGGTTTACGATAATTCAAAACAATCCTTTACTTCATAAGAGTCTATAAACCCATTTTCTACTGCATTCAGTAATTCGAATTTTTTAATAAATTCATTTACCTCTTCTTTATTATTAACATTTAGCTCTCTATTTACTTCAATTTCTCTTGTGATTTCACGATTAATTCCATTTTTAGTTATTTTTAATATAAACTTGTATTTTCTCATTTGACACCTCTTTTTCTAGGATACTATATATTTATTTTATCATTTTATGTATAAAAATGCAATAAAATGTATAAATAAATGTATAAATTTGTATAAAAAGAATTAAATAATTTGTTCTATTTTTTTGATTCTATTTAATATAGTTGATTTAATATTTTCATCTATTAAATTTAATATTTCTTCTCTTTCATCATTATCAGAAGCATAAACGATACACTCATAAACAAATTCTTCATTATGTTTTATTTTATCATTAGCCATTTCATAAGCATTACCACCGGTATATAAAACTGTTCTCATAACATTTATATCATAATTGTATGTAGGAAGTACTTCTCGTTCTAAATCTTCATATATAGAAGGATAGTGCCATTTGTAATTATCCCACATTTTTACATCTGAATTGCTAAACCAATTCCCAAAATCAATAACTTCTCCGAACTCTGAATTTAATCTTATTGACTCTTGATCTAAATATAGCCAATATAAATATCGATTAATATAATTAGGATTGCTCTTAATTAGTTCATTATTAAAAAAATCTTTTGCTTCCTCAATACCTTCAAAATGCTTTATTTCAAGATTTTCATGTAGTGTATTATTGTCGTACTTTTCTTTATCAAATTTAATTTTATATTTTTTAAAAAGTTCTTTGATTTTTTCAAATTCATTTTTCTTATGAGTAGATTTATTTACTCTCATGTAAGTTCCACCTCGTTATTTTTATTCTTGATAGGATGATTAATGTGTTTATAATTTAGTTGTTTTTGCTTAAAATCTCTTGCTAAAAGTGGTGGTCTATTTGCTTCAATAAGTTTGAAAATTGTATTTTTATATCCATATTCATAAAGTTTATTAGAAACTTCATCAATAGTATTCACAGCTGAATCACCTATTGGTTTCATTTCTTTATCAAAATAAGTTAATTGACATTTATAATCCTCTTTTTTAGTGTAAGGATGTACAATTAACCATTGATACAAATAACCATCTTCATCATATTTAGGTAATTTAAATGTATAACCTTCATAGTCTTTAATATAATTAAGTATTTCTTTTTTTTCATAATCAACGATATAAGATAATTTATCTAAATAGTCTAGGTGATCCCATTCATTATTTGGCATTTTTAAGGGTTTTCCATATCGCTTATCAAAATATAGTTCATAGTCATTAATTTCCTTTTCTGTTAGTAGTCTATCATATTCTACATACCCCCACGCAGAAATATTAAGTTCCCATACATTTTCTTTTTTATCATAGCTAACTATTTTATTTGTTCCTTTAGGTTGTGTACCAATACCAGGTGGTCTTAATTTTAAATAATATCGATAAACTTCTTGTTCATTGTGATTTTCCATTATATCCCCTCTTTCTACCTATATTATAAAGATAAACATCTTTGATTTGAATTTTTAATGATTTCATAACCATGTTCTAAAATTAAATCATCAAGTGGAAGCATATTATCATTTTCTATATCTGCTAATAATTTAAATACTTGATTTTTATATTCATCATTACTTAAGATTAAGAAGTAAGTATTTTTTGTGAACTCTTCTCCCTTTTCATTAATAGCATTAACTATAGAATAAATATCTGGATTATCTTTTGAAATACCAAAATTCTTTGGAGATTCTATTACATCACTGTATAATCCATCTATATAAGAATATAATTTGATCTCTAAAGTAGTACTTAATTCTCTATCTAAAAACTCAATTTTAACATTGTTATAAGGACAATATTCTTGATTATTAATGTATGAAATTAAAATGTCTAAAAAATCAGATTGGTCTAATAAAGTAGCTAAAGATTTTGAATAAGAATCATAGTCATAACGTCGAATACTATATTGTTCGAATTCAAAAAACTTTAAATTAGGATTGTAAACTCCCCATCTTTTTAAAGTAGGTTGTTTTTTATAAGCAATATCAATAAATAACATATATTCTTCATAATCTAAATTTTGTTCTAAATACTGTTCAATTTTTTTATTAAAATTAGCGATTAAGTTTTCCTTTATTATTTCTTTCCCATCTATTTTTAATTTAATTATTGGATTTTGGTGATAATTATTCATAATTGAATTAACTTCATCCCATAATGAGATGTCTTCAATCATTAATTGTTCATTTTCATCTTCATCATAATAAGATATTACATCATAAGTAGTAAATATATCATAAGTACTTTCCTTGTAAGATTCTCCTTTTAAAGAATATAAATTTTCATGTCCTTTATATTTTTCAAAAACTTTTGGAGTTAATTTTATCTTTGTTCCCTCCATAAATATATTCCATTTCTGATTCTCTGATTTTGTTAAAATTCCATATTTCACAGAACTCACTCCCTTTATTCATCTTATTTAATGATACCACACCCAAAAATAAAAAGCAATAAATAAAAACACACCCAAAAATCAATGGGTGTGTTTGTTGATTAAAACAAGGATAGTTGTTCATATCTATCTCTCTTGTGAAGTTCTTTGTAGATTGTTTTTAGTTTTTCTTCTTCCAGGATATCATTACTATTTGAATTTAAAATGCTTCCGTGAACTACCCCTACTTATAGAAGTAGGAGTTTCATTACATGTTTTCTCTCTCCCATTTTAGAATAATGATAATTGTTGATGGAGATATATTAATGGTTGAAGTCCTAACTCTTGAATATATTTAAGAGATTCCTCTATCGCTAGAGGATTATACTCTTTACTACCAAAATAAACATGTTTTTCACCGTTTTCATTAAATGATTCCGATTCAATATATAAGCTTATATCATTGGAAGAACCCACGCTTGTACAATATCCAAAATATACTTTATGTCTTAAATTTTTACTTGGGCTAAAAAAATTATAATCAAACTTAGGTGGTGAGTAGTTTTTAGATTCACTAATGTTATATATATTAATATGATGTTTATAACAAAACTCATATATATTTTCTAAATATTTATTATTAATAGGCATTTTATCACCCTCTTATCATTTGTTAAAAACTTAATTCATTATTTTTAGGAATAGGTCGGAAATCGAAAAATTCATCTTTTATATACGCTTCAACTACTTGTGAAATATCAATTGTTCCAGGTAAAAATCCATTAGTAGAAGCTTTGTTTAAAGATTCATGATCTTTATAAACTTTTACTTCAAACCATATATTTGGAAGAGAACGATTTTCTATTTTATATTGTTCATATTCACGTATAATTAATTTGCCTAAATATCCTTCTGGTTTATGTTCGCAACTAACATAAGTAAGATCGTTGTAAAAAAAAGCAATTAATTGTTTCTCTTTTTCCTCAATAGGCTTCCCTTCAAATTCAATTATGTTAACAGTTCCTATATTTCCTATAACCTCATTAAATTTACATTTTACTTTATTGGATACAAGATTTTCAATCTGTTTTACATCTTTTAAAAGATTAGATTCTTCGAATAATTTTTGATTATCTAATTCTTGTTGAGTAGGTTCATTTTCATTATAAAAATAGGTAGATAGATCAACCCCTTCATAAATGTCTATATTGGTATCCTCTAATATAACTTCTCTAATTTGATCAACAAAATCTTTAGTGAAATGATTTTCTATATAAGTATAATAAACATGATGTAAGACTTCACCCATATTTTTAAAGGTTTCTTTATCAATATCACCTAAATTTGTTTCTTGTAAATCCCATACTGCATAGCCACCCTCTACTTTTATCAATTCAAATTCAATATTATCTAGTGCTTGTTCAGTAATTTTTCTCTTCTCATTTAAATTCAATTTAACCACTCCTAAATATTCTTAATAATTAAATGATACCACACCCAATATAAAAAAGCAACAAATGAAAACACACCCAGAATCCAATGGGTGTGTTTGTTTTTGTTTAAAAAGGTAAATCCATTTCTGTTAACGGCGAATACATCACTTTTCCTTGTTCTGAAGTTCCTCTGTTTTTTTCTCTATAATTTTTGATAATATGATAAACCTCGTCAATTTTTTCTTCGCCAATTATTTTAGAAAGTTCTAACCATTTATGACTAGGCATAATATTACCATGTTCATTAATTGAAATCGATATTTTATAATCGATTAAGGTTAAAATATTATTCTTTATTTCATAATTAAAATATTTTGATTCTATATCATCTAAATAGTTAATATCTCTGTTTTCGATGATAATTTTATTTCCGTTAAGATTAATATATTGAATATTTTCACTTTTAGCTGTACCATCTTGATTCCAGTAATAGTTACATTTAATATCAAAGTCATTATCTGTGGTTTTGTAATATGATAAGAAGAAAGCTTCTAATTTTTTTGATTCGTTAAATGATTGTTTTAACCATATCGTTAATGTGTTATCATCTTCTTTAACCTCATACCCTAGATATTGTTTACATTCATCTAATATAAATTGTAGTTTATTCAATTGCTTATAGTTTTGGATTTCGATAGTTGTATTTATTGTTGTGGCCATGAATTATAAACTCCAATCCATTACTTTAATATGTATATAATCATCTGGATCATATTCTACTTTTGACCAATCATAACCTACAACTTTTAAATAAGCTAAAACTTGGGATATTTGGGTATCACTTAACCCAATTAATTCATTATCATTATTACAAAAAATTACATCACCCACTACAATATCAGCACCAGGTCTAAACGGAAAATTAATTGGTAAATGAAGAGGTTTTCCGTTTTCATTTACCCAACATTCGATATTGGAATCCATTTCAATACATTCAATAGTACCATTAACAACTTGTCTTTTAAATTTATAAAAGTCTTGTTCTTTATCGATTTCTACAATTTTAGGTTCTTCACCTACTTTTTTGACTATAACTCGCCTTGTATTTGTTAAATTCGGTGCTAATTTTTTAAGATAGGTTTTAGGTTCAGAAAAATATAAATCCAAAGATAAATTTGCCTTTTCCTGGTAAGAATCTAAAAAATTATTTATATTTCCAAAGTGTTTTTGGATTATTTCGATATTTTCTTCAGATAAATGATTCTTAATTGTTTGTTCATCTAATGCCAATATATCTTCCACTAACATTATTGTCATATAGCGGTCTCTCCTTTTACCATAGTGAAATTTGCTTCTGATATTGATTTTTGAATAACTTTTAATGTTGGAACATATGGTATCCCAAAAACATTATCTAAAATTAAGTGATTGCCTTTTCTATCTACTACTACAAGAAAATCATTACTCATAACATCATTACTTTTTATTTGATCTATAATAAAATTATCTTCGTGATAAAACCAAATATTTACTTCGTTGTCTTGATCTAATTTATCAACATAACTTTCTAATTCAAGCATTGTATTCAATTTTATTTTTTTATGCCTATTAAATTTTTCTAGGCTTGTATAAGGTATTTGGTATTTATCAACTAAATTTATAATTCTTTCCCTATTCACACTACTCACCTCACATTATAACTCTAAGTTTTTATCATTTTTAACTAACTGAAATTGGTAATTTTCACTCTCCCAATCGCTGTTTAAATTTTCTACTAACTGATTTAATTTGTATATATTTGGATGTTCCTTTAATAGTTCTTTCAATTCAAATTTTTCTTGTAGTTTAAACACTTCGTTATCATGTGTACCAATAATATTATAATTTTTTAACTGATTGCTTAATTGAATAAAATTACTTTCTCGTAAAGCTTTAATAACCTCTTTTTCATAATTTTCTGATTTATCACCTATAATTGCACTGTTAAAATCCTCAACAAAATCAGCTACCCAATCGTCATTATCCCAATTATTATGAATAGTATCTTGTAAGAAACTAGTGTTTTTATAATAATCTTTAGCAAAACTTTTTAGAATATCAATGTTGTCATGAACCACATCATATAAATTTATTATAAGGTTATAATCATCAACAACTTTAATTACATCACAATTATCAGCTACCCATTTAGCTAATGGGGATTTATCATAATTAGTTTTAGAATAGAAATAAGAACATACATCAATATATTGATCACCAACCTCAAATTCTCTTTCTGATTCAAATTGATTAATATAATCAATTAATTTAATATTCTTCATTAATAATCACTCCTTAATATAATAATTCTAACTAAATAATACCACACCCAAAAATAAAAAGCAATAAATAAAAACACACCCAATTTTTATGAGTGTGCTTATTATTATAAATTAAATGAATGAGAGTGAGATTGTTCCAATATGCAATTCTTCATTAACTCTTCTATTTTTTTTAATTGTTTTTTTGATATTTTTCCAAGTTTATATATTTCATTATTTTTCAGTTTTTCATTAAGCAAATCTTTACTGAAAAGATAAAGTTGATCTACTTTTGCATGTGTTTCTTCGTGAAGGTTTGTAATGCTTTGTTCATCAGTAATTGTCAAGTTGTACCGATGATTAGGATTATCACTATGTTCTCTAGCTTTTTCGATTTTACTACTTAATTCTATATCAAGAAACATATCAACAAAGGATTCTAAAGAAGGTAAAAGATATCCTGGTAATTGTTCTTCTTCTGTTAACTTATCAAACACAATAAACATATGGTTGCGACCTACTTCTCCATTTGGATATAAATATTTGTCAATAAAGATGATATCCCCTTTTTCAATTTCATCATTCATGACAAACACCTAATTTCTACTTTCTCTATTTCTCTTAATTTTATCGAATACTTCTTTTCCTAATACTGCTTCAGCTTCTTCATCAGACATTCCACCAGGTAATGTACCATCTTGAAGAGCTTTATCACCATTAATTACTTTTATACTACCATTTTTTATACCCATGTTAATAATATCTAATAAATCTTTTTTCATGAGTTATTCAGCTCCTTTTTATAATCAAACTGATTATTTATACCTTATAATTTTACCATCTAATGTATAAAAATGCAACAAAATGATAAAAGATTATAAAGACAGACTATTTTTAGAGTACAATTTATTTTTTAAGGCATTGTATAAATGTTTATGAGTTGATCCATTTAGAAAAGGATTATCCTTGTTATCCCAATTCCAAAATCTACCGTTATATGAAAGATAACCTACTTCAGTATTGGTTTCATCTAAAATCAAAGAATCAAACAAATTACTACTTCTAAAATTACCATCATCACGATATTTATTATGCAGATTTTGAGCTTCTTTAATAGAACCAATTTCAATAATTTGTTCTAGATTAAGTATTAATTTGAAATTACCTTCTTGTAAAACTGTTTTATTGTTAATATATTTCATTATCTCTTTTTCTATTTCTTCATATCCTTGTACATTTAAAGTATGAAATTCTTGTAACCAGCCATATATCCAATCATCTTCTGTTACGTTTTTATATTGTTCAAGTATATTCTCATTCCAATTATTTTTAGCATAAGCCTTTAGATAAGGTAATATTGATTTTATAACTTCATGTGCATTTACTTTTAAAAAATTATCTTCCATAATTTGTTTGATTTTTAGATTGTTTATCATGAATTGAGTAAAAGGCTGGTTTTTGTATATATTAGATTTAAATATATCATCTTGATTGTAAATACAAGATTCCCAATCCCATACATCATCGATAATTGGTATTTCAGATATATTCGCAATATTATAATAATCTTTAAAATTTATCATTTTTTCCCTCTTCCTATATAGAATAATAACCAGGTATATTTTTCTCTATATATTTTTCATTTAAATTGATGATATTTTTAACTCGTTCTAAAAGTCTTTGATTATCTAAATAATTAAATTTTAACATTAACTTCACCTACTCTCAATTATTTTGATAATTCATTCTGTTTCCTAAAGTTTAATATTTCCACACATTCTTTTGCTACATTACTATTAGGATCAAGACCATTTTCGATAGCCATATTATATAAAATAGAGTTGATTTGAATATTATTTTCTTCAAATTGGCCAATAATTTCTGGATTCAATTTGAACAGTAAATTTATTACATCTGGATTATCTTTAAATGTTTTAAATAAATTAATGTAAAGACTTGAAATGTCATAATCCATAAATTCTCTACTCTCTAAAACATGTTCCATAGTTTCTAAAATAAAGTCTTTATTACTATCATTTATTAAAGGTTCACCCCAACCATTCAATTCTCCAACTAATTTTTGATAAAATTTTTCTGCTATTTCTCTTTTTTCAAATTCATTTATTCCTCTTACTTCTTTTTCATAAACTTTAGTTGCATTTATAAAGTTTGATGGGTATCGACCTTGTCCCCAATCAAACGTGGAGCTGTTAAAACCTAAAGCGACTATCCATTTATGAGAATGTTCAGTTTCCCTATAGAGTAATGCAATATCATTTTCTATGTTCATAATAGTAAATTTAGCGTTATCTTTAAATTTTGATTTACCTATGTTATCCTTGCTATTATTATTAGCTTTTTGTAACCAATTATATAATAAATTACTGTAAGAATCATCTTGACTTAACATATCAAAAGTATCTATTGTAAAATGGTAACTCCATTCATATATATCCCAATTCCTGTTACTTCTAACGTTATATTCCTGTTGGTTAAATTTTTTGAAATTTTTTATAAGGCATTCGACATTATCGTTGATAATATCTGATAAATTTATAATTATTTGTTCGTCATCTTTGCCAATTACTTGACAATTTTCTAATACCCATTTGGTAAGGTTATTCCCATTTTTATATGATTGTTTATCTAAAGCAATCACATCTGTAAAACAATCATCAGTATCAATAACTTCAATTATTTGATTATCATTCATAGATTCTAAATATTCTTTTAAACTTTTGTATAACATCTTTATTTACCTACCCTTCCTTATAAGCTTAAACTTTCTTGTCTGCTTTCCACTTTATTAATTAAATTAATCACTTCATCAAGTGAAATTTGATGATCTAAGTCATTTATTTCTCCAAATATACTATCATGGATATATCCATTTTTATCTTGAACCCCAACACTACAAGAATCATATGATATATCAGTTTCTAAAGATAATATTAAATTTTCGTTATAATTGAATAATAAAGAAATCCTTAACTTTCCATCGTCTACATCAGCTTGAAAATCCTTAAAATATAATTTTTTTGAAATAGCATTATTATAATCGTTTTCTAACCATGATAATAGCTCATCGTGTTTTTCCACCACTTCAATCGCAGATAAACCTTCAGCTTTCATAATATACTTCATACTTTCCTCATTCTTGAAAATACCGTTTAATTTATGCTTTAATTTATGTTTGATTAATAAATATTCCGGATTAATATGAGAAGCTTTCATGTATGATTCTAAAAAAGAAATATTATTTAAAATTTGTTGTCTATCTTTAGTCAAAGGAGAATATAACTGTTCAGTATAAAACTTCATTGTATAATGTAATTCTTTTTGAGAATTAGTTAAATCTAAATAAACACTATGACTTTCCTCTCCTAAATCCACACTAGGATTTTCTTCTAAAGTTTCCAAATTAACTTTATACCATTCATCATCACTTAATTTTATGTAATGACAATTTTCCATATCAGCTAGTTCATCCATCATTTTAAAGACTATTTCTTTTAGGCTTCCTTCATTCACATTTGTTACCTACCTTTCTTTATATAATTTTTAACTTTATAACAAAATAATACCACACCCAAAAATGAAAAGCAACAAAATAAAAAACACTTGTTATTTCAAGTGCTTTTACAAAATAAAGATAAGTTTATATTTCTATTTCATCAACATTTTTAGATATATTCATATTGGGTACATTTTGAATTAAATTTTTACAAACAATAATATCCTAATAGTCTCTCACAAGACTATTATTTTATATCACTTGCAACTACGTGTTTTAAACCATCATTTTGTGAATTAACAAACCCATACCAATCAAATATTAAGATCATTACATCATCAAATATTCTGTTTATTTCTAAATGATTTAAAATTTTATTTTTATCTAAATGATCCTCAATGTCTGTAAAATATTTATATAGTAATTCTAAATTATCTTCTAATCCATCAGGTATTTTCCCCTCTTGTAATTCTATATATATTCCTATTTCTTTAATAAGAGTAGCAACTTTGTAACCTAATGTATGTAAGAATTGTTCGCTGGTAATTGTTTTTTTAGTATATATAGCTCTTAATCCCATAAAATATCC
Source organism: Mycoplasmatota bacterium (assembly GCA_018394295.1). NCBI lineage: Bacteria > Bacillati > Mycoplasmatota > Mycoplasmatota bacterium. The sequence continues at coordinate 60,093 of CP074574.1, read as the reverse complement.
TTTCTTATTTAAAATTCTAAAAGTCTTTTGTGTATTGATAAACCATATTCTTCTTCAATATGATCTAATACATCTTTTACTTGATATAAAATATTATCTCCACTAGAAATATCATCTATAGATAAAGTGATTTTATCTATAGTTCCATTTTCTTTATCAAACCTTCGTATCTCTATTTTATTTATTAGTATTTCTTTTTCAAGAAGTAACTTTTTGACTTTAGATTTAATAGAGTTCATTATTAATCCCTTCTTTCTTTGAACTAGTATTATTTTATCGATTTAATAATCTAATATAATTATACTATAAAATGTATAAATATGAAATAAATCGTATAAAAAATTAGGATATCGGTTTCCATTTTGAAAATATGTTGCTTGTATAAGACAATTTTAAACAATATCATATACAATTATACATCTAATTACTTCTCACAAGCCACCCCTACAGGAGTTTTTTTCAAAATATCACCTTAACATTAGATACAATACAGAACCTAACACTCCTACAGTTGTTCCTACAACAAGTATAGATGTTAATAATGAATAACGCTCACTTTTCTTATCGTAAAATGATAAAAATAAAATTAAAAATACAGAAAAAATAGCAATGATACTTAATAAAACAATAAATATTATTTGAAAAACATGATTTACTTGTTCCATTTAAATTAATCTCCTTTATTTAAATATCGGTATAATGTAGCTGGACTTACACCAGTCTGTTCGTGGATTTCCTTTAATGTATGTTTTTTTGATTCATAAAGGCTTATGGCCATATTAATTAATTTTTGTTTTTTTTTCGGCCTACCACCGACTCTACCCCTAACTCTTGCTGAAGCCAAACCGGAACGAACTCTCTCTGAAATTAATTCTCTTTCAAATTCAGATATTGAAGCAAAAATATGAAATATTAGTTTTCCAGTAGGAGTAGTTGTATCTATCTGTTCCTTTAAACTTATAAAGTTTACTTTTAGTTCATTAAATTTGTCGATTAAAAAAAGTAAATCTTTTGTACTTCTTCCTAGCCTAGATAAACTTTCAACCACAATAGAATCACCTGGTCTTAATTGATCTATCAAACGATTTAATTCTTTTCTCTCCATATTTTTACCGGTAATCTTTTCAGTAAATATTTTTTCTGTTCCATAGTTGGTAAGCAAATCTATTTGTCTATCTAATTTTTGTTCAGTTGTACTGACTCTAGCATATCCAAAAATCATATTTACTCACATCTCTTTTCAATTGTTTCATTATTTAATAATTTAAAAGAACGATATTTTATGTTTCTACCTTCATGGTCAGAATAGATATAACCTTTGGAAAATAATGGTGATTTATCCAAAGCATTTAGCACCCTATATATGAGTTTTAATGGATGGTCTTTTTTCATATTTGATATCTTAGCACATTCTCCAACTAAGTCCGGATCACCAAGCCATACAATCCTCACCTTTTTCTTTTTCATCAAATCAGCCATATTTTGAGCTATAGTTTTTTTCATATTATCCTCCTCCACATATTTTTTCTAATCTACACTTAGGACATTTTTTTCTATATATTAATTATATCAAAAACCTTAAAGTTAGTAAATAATGATAACTTGATTTTGAGATAAGTTTTGATAATATTTTAGTGTAAAAAAAAGCTATTTTTCAATAGCTTATAAATTATCTCAAAGACAATCGTTTTTGAGAGAGGAGTAATTAAATCTCATGTTCAGATTCCTTTAATCGTTTTTGAAGGATATTTTTTATGCTGGGATATGTGTAAGTTTATAAAAAAGTTTAGATTTTTATAAAAAAGATTAAACTTTTTATAAATCTACAGCTCACTCTCATAACATTTGCAATACAATATCAATAACTTCATCTAAATCTTTTTCAGTAATTTTCTCATATTCTTCATCGTTTAATTCTCTATATAAAAATTCCAATACACAATTACCAAAATCATCACTTGTTAGTCCATCGCCATCATCACAATCCCACATGTCAAGTTTATGTGTTAACTCATTGCATTTTAAATGTGCTTTCCATATATAAAAACTACCATCATTTACAACTGTACTATTTTCATAAAATTCACCTTTGTTAATAACACCACCGCACCAACTACAAATGTGTTCTTTACGTGCTTTGACATTTTTTATTTTAAGTATGTCTTTCATTCTTTCGCTCCCCTAACAATTTTATTGTCACCTCAACATTTTTGTTTAAACTTTTTTATAAAACAAGTAATAATAAATGTAGGTTTTATTTAAATTATTTTATAATTTTTTTACCCAATATCTTTTAAAACTCATCTCAAAATCAAATTCTGTTCAAACTTTATTTAAAACTTACAATATGTATTACATTTGCTTCCCTAATTTTTTATAATATTCAAACTTACCTTTTTTTCTCAATTGATAGGCCATAGTTAATACTGAACCATGAGTTCTTCCCAATGCAAGGGCTATATCAGCTTTTTTTCTACTATCCCACATAGAACACATATAACATAGTTCTTCAGTAGTCCAATGATTTTTGTAATTTTCATGGTATTCAGCATTATATCTTAATCTACTGTTTGATTTTGTATATTCTAATCCATCGATTATTACAACATTTGGTAGTTCTTTATAGAATCCACCATGCATTTGTATACTTTTTGTAGAATTCATCATATCGAACAACTCCTTTTATAATGTAATAAGATATTTTATTTGAATAAAGCAATTATAATCTTAATTATGAATATAGGTATTGCTAAAGCTTTAAGTATAATTCTTATTGGTCAATAGATCAAAAGAACTAAAACTGTTCTAATAGTCCAATAAAAAATAGACAGAACCGATGATGAAGAATTATGACCTACAATACCGGCTATTTTATAAGAAACATTATGTACTATCCTAGAATCAGATATATAGTCTGGAACACCATCGTTACCGATTATCACCCTGGATACTCTTTTATTCCTCTTTCTTTTATTTTGATATTTACTCATTATATTTCACCTGGTATATTTGTTTGGTGGAATGATTTATCTACAAGAGAATGCCCTAAGACTTCAGCCCAATCATTTATAGGACCTAAAGGCATTTCATTTCCATTTTCATCCAATGCATAAAATCCGATATTCGTCATCCATTGTTCATCAACTGGACAATAAGCAGTATATTCTCCAAAACAAATTAACATTTTAGTATTAGAATATAATGATCTAACAACAGTACCCTCAATAATTTCTTTTTCATTATTATCATTACATCTAGTAGAAAGTAGCAAATCAACATTACTAAAAGGATAATCCTTTACATTATTTTCATATATACAAGATACAATTTGTTGTTGATAATTAATATTTATCACTGGATATATTTTGTTAGTATCATGTACGAAAGCATGAAATATAAATCTAATATCTTTATTCTCTTCAGACATATATTTTCCCCCTTATATTTAGTTTTAATTGTAATATGAATCAACTTATCATCCATTGAAAATGTTCTATGCCCTTAATTTTTGCTTCATTTAAGCTACAATGATTGAAATAAGCCACAGGTGATTCATGTATCAACTTATTATCAATTCCATGCTTTTTTTGTCTTCTTATTGATACATAAAACTTATATCCTTTTTTATATTTTTTTAGATACATTCTGAACCCATTGTAATAATCGGATAATATCATATATTCATCATTCCTAAAATCTGAATGCCATATGGTATCAATCACTTCTTGATTCACACTAACACCAACTTTCTCATTACAAATTAATACAAATTTGTTTTAATATTTTTATAGACTTACAATAAACTCTTGTATTTACTCATATATTATAATATTAACATTTTATGTATAAATTTGCAATAAAATGTATAAAGAATAATAAAAAAAGACTAACAAAATTAGTCTCTTTTATTATTATTATTATGTAAAACGTTTATAGTTCTAGTTGTTGTTTTGGATAAAAATAAACATTAGCTAAATGCTTACCGTTTTCGTCTAAAACATGTCCATTTTCATTATCAATTGTGTAGTCCACATCATTTATCATCAATTCTACGATTTTATCTTCATCTTCTTTTGTTGCCGGTATATATCCGCTTTGTTTTAACGTTTTTAAACAAGCCATTCTGTCTTGCTCTTCATCACTCAAAAGTTCCGGATATTGATGTTTCATTTCTTCATAGGATAGTGTTTTTATTGGCTTACCGGCTGTGCTGTTTTCATAAATTTCATATAAATTGTTTTCTTTAATATTATCCCTAATTATTACTTGACTTAAAATTATTGGTGTCTTTACCATTTAATTCAGCTCCTTTTTGGTGTCAATAACAATGAATCATTTTTACGTTCTACAATTTCTAAAATATGGTTAATACGATTATAAAACAATTTTCCTTCAATTTCTTTTCCAGCTATATTTAATCCCTTAATTAATTTAGTTTGTTTACCTAACAGCAATTCATTCAAAAGTTCTTTAGTGATCGGAACACCATATATAAATTTAGGAATTGATACCATACAATCTTTATTTATACAAAGATACAACTTGTTATCATCATTCTCCACTACATCAGAACCACAAACTATGCAATTACCAACTTTATTATGATGTATCTCATTTGTTTTTAATAAATTTTCGTGAAGTTGTAATTTAAATTTTAATAACTTAATTATATTCTGATAATTTTTATCCTGGATATCCATTTGTTTTTCTAAAGAAGAATAGGCATTTATAAACATATTTTTTGTAGGAATAAAAACTCTCCATTTTTTTAATTTACTTGTAGTTTTAATAGTATTAATTAATGTATTTCTAATATCATAATTCCATATATCATTAAAAAAAGTAAATAGATCAATTTCTAAGGTATTTATTTTTAATTGTTTTAAAGTTCTTAATTTATTTTCATCAATGCTTTGATTGATTTTTATTTCAATATTAATGTAACTGCTTCCGATTTTTCCTAATATATCACATTTGATTTTTTTATTAATAAGTTTATTAAAATATATGTTATCAAATTTTATTATTTGTTCATTAATATATGAAATTGGTTTTCTACATTTTTGTAAATTTTCTGTAACACCAGGTATATATATTTGTTTAGTTTTTTCTAGAATTTCACAAGCTAGTTTTAATAAAACAACTTCTTTATAATTAGGACATAGATTAGAAGAGTTATGGTGTCTAAAATAATGTTTATTTTTTTCGCCATGACAAGCTTCTAATGATTTTTTGCATACTGGACAAATGCAATTACATTTTAAACCATTCTCTACATCATCAATATAAACTATTTTATTATCTTTAATAGCATACAGGAATCTATCTAAACGTTCCATATTACCCCCTATTTAATAAACAGTTTCTCTTGTGGTAACTATATCCCATGTTTCTAAATCCTCATTTTTTAGCACTTCTTCTAAATCTGGATCATCCTTAAAATAAGCAATTGTTTCACTAAAATTATCTACTTCATTTATTTTTTTATCAGCTGTAATATTAACAAATTTCTTTTTCTTTTTATTAAAAATCACAACACCTTTTGTTTGATGTTTCATTTCCGCTATCTCCTATCTATGTTGTATCGTATTTTAATAGCTTCAAGAATTATCTTTTTGTTAAAACTATCTAATAAGTCAAAGTCAGATAGAAAATCATAATCTTCAAAGTTGGAATCATTAAACAATTTAATAGCTACCTTCAACATACAACCATAGGATTTATTAATTTTATTAAGAATGTTGTTGATATTCTCTAGATTGAGTTCACCATTCGTATAAATTCTATCCGTATATTCATATAGTTCAAAATTACTTGTAAGAATATAATAAAAAGCTATATGATAAGGCTGATTAGGTTTATACTTGAATTTATCGGCACATAACATAAACCTTTCTTCGTGTTCATCACAAGAAAAATTAAGTGACCATTCATCAAGATTAATTTTGTACTGGTCGTAATTATTTTTTATAAACTCTGCAAAAAGATAATAAGGTATTTTTCCATTTTTAAATTCCATGTATTTACTTCTAATTAATGACATATCAGTTCGCAACTCTTCTAGTTGTTCTTTTGTATAGTTTTTTAATGTTTTTCCATTTAACTTTAAATATCTTTTGTTATCTCTTTTTAGTATAGGTTTTAAGATCATCTTACCATGTTTTAACTCTGAAATGTTACCTAGATTTTTATTGTTATCGTAGTCAAAATATGTTCCGCAAAACGGACAGCTTACTGGTCTACCATTAAGATATTTAATATCTTGGTACCCACAAATATAGCAATCTTTTAACTTTTGTTCCATTTTAAATCTTCTCCCTTCAAATATATCATCCCTTCCTCTGAAAGTATCTTTTTTTAATTTTAACATCAGTAGTATAAAATTGCAATAAAATGTATAAAGACACTTATATAAAGTGTCTTTATACTTCGTTCCCAATTTTCTTATTTCAAGGGCTTTGTCCTATAATCACCTTTATTTTGTAATAAAATTTTTGTTCCTTCAGCAATAGAGGTCAAAGGGTTTTTTGATAATCTAAATTTTAAATTTGTTATATTTTCAAAATAATCAATAACCCCATCAATTAAGGCTCCCCCACCATTGATTATAATACCATCCTCTAATATATCTTCAGCTAATTCCGGTGGCAATTTTCTTAATACATCTAATATCTTATTAGTAATTTTAGTGAATATTTTTAAAAGAATATTTCTTATTTCAGATTGTTTAATTATCATTTTACCTGGTAAATTTGTATTACTATTTTTGCCAGAAAACGTATATGTTCTATCTTCAGCTAATTCATTTTTAAGTGTACCAATTCCTATTTTTATTTTTTCAGCTGTTTGCTTTCCAATTTCCATACCATATTTATATTTTATATATTTAATAATCTCATTATCTATATAATTCCCAGCAATACGGATTGAGTCATGTACTACTACATCACCAAGTGAAAGAACACCAATATCAGTAGTACCTCCACCTATATCTACAATCATAATGCCTTTGGGCATAAATATATCGATACCTGATCCAATAGCACCGGCTTTGACTTCCTTTTCTATAAGTACATCTTTAATTTCTAATTTATGAGCTAAATCTTCTAAAGCTTTTCTTTCTGAACTCGTCATTTTTGATGGACAACATAACAGCAATGTTGAATGTTTAAGATTTACATTTGTGTCCTTAAATTTTTTAAAGATAGATTCTAAAATTACTTCCGTAGCATTAAGATCAGCTATTACTCCACCTTCAAGAGGTTTGGTTACTTTTATTTTTCCATGTTCTTTTCCTAACATATCATTGGCTTTGTGTCCGATGGCTATCATTTTATTTGTTTCCCTATCAAATGCAACCATTGAAGGTTCGTTAAAAATAATACCTCTTCCATTTATATAGACTAGAGTATTTTTGGTTCCTAAGTCTATTCCAATTTTATAACCGTTCATTCTTTTCACCTCATAATATTATTAAATTATAATGCATAAAAAAGCCTTATATTAAGCCTTTTTTAAATTAATAAGCTACTTCATTAGCATTTAAAAGTAACTGGTAAAGATATTCATTGACTTTTAGTTGATGTTTGTTAGCTTGTTGATTCATAAGTTCAACAACCTGTTCTGCTAGAATATACATATTTTTTCTAGTGCCATCAAATTTAGTGTTCATTTTCAATATGGGAGTATTTAAAATATCTTGAACTAATAATAAATGACTTATATAGGAATTGGGGGACATTCCATATTTATCTGATAATTTATTCAATAAAATACTAAAATTATCAGATACTTCTAAATTAATTTGTTTTAACATTAATTAACCACCCTTTTTCTAAATTATTACCATTACAATCTAATTCCATAAATAATTACAACTTCATTTTACAACTTATCGTATAAAAATGCAATTATATGTATAAAAAAAGTAAAAAAAATGTAGAATAATGTTTAAAATATAATACTTTATTAAATAATACAATACCACACCCAATATAAAAAAGCAATAAATAAAAACACACTCCATATATGATGGGTGTGTTTATTCTTCATCAGTATGAGGAAAAACTACATAGCAGTCCTAGATTCTATAATAATTTTAACAGTTAATATAGTTTAACACCTTTGAATTTTCTTTTAAGAAATGACGTAATCCTTTATTAACTTCTTCCCATTGAATGGTATTTATTTTATAAGTGAGTATATAATTTTTAATATCTCGATAAACGTTAATACTATCAAATAATCTTATAAAATGAATTATAAATATATTGGTAGGCTTTCTAGTTCCATCTAGTATTTTCTCAATGTATGATTTACTGATCCCACTAATGGTTTCTAATGTTTTTCGGTCAAAACCACTTATTTTCAGTATATCATTTAATATCTTTGAAAACTCTTTGAAATTATCACTTTGCATAGTATCCACTCCATTTATTCAATATTATATATACTATCATACCACGATTTTTTAAATAATACTACACCCAAATATATTGTATCACCAGTTGAGTGAACTACCCTTACTTATAGAAGTAGGAGTATTCTTGTTAGTTTTTTGGATAAAAGATAGACACTTTGAGTGTCTATCTCATATATAACTTATGAAAAGTGCAAAATATAATAAATAAGCAAGATAGACTGATTCTGCAAAAGGTACCTGTCTTTTTCTAAAATTAGTTTTATCTTTTGATAAAATAAACTCAATGATCATTATAATTAATTGTATTACAACAGCACCAAAATAAATTAGTATAAATGCATAGTAATTTAAATTGATTCCTAATATCATTAATAACTTCCCATCCCCAGCACCAATACTATTAGTATATCTAACTAGAAGAACAGTCATTATTAACATTAGAATTGGCGTGATCAAGTATGAATAAGAAATATAGTTTACATTATTTTTAAAAACTATGAAAGATGTAATTGCTATTGTGACAATCATTATTGTAGTTAGTATTGTATCTATTTTATCTTCTAAATTACTTTTTCCTAACTTTTTAAGGATAATTGTATAATCAAATACAGTATTTAATCCTATAGTGATGAACATAAAGATAATTAATAAAATGTGTATTATACTATATTCTCTACTCATTAATATATATAGATACCCTAATTGTACAATTAATAGTATTCCATTCCCTAAATTGGTTATTTCATTCTTTTTGAGGTCTGTATAACAGTGATACCCTAGAATTAAAATTACTATTATACTATAAAACAAAGTTAAATTATCCATTTCTATCTTCTCCATTCGTATTCTTTATACAAATTATAACAAATTTATTCAAAACATACAATCTTTTTGAGGGTTTTTGTCAGAAAATATAAAAAAGTTAGAATTTTTTTTCTAACTTTTCAATTTAACAATAGGTTACCTAGAATCCAAGAGGTATTTTATATTGATAACTCACAACTGTTATTGATAATTGATTCAACAAGTTCACCGATATCAAAAATGTTATCCTGGTCTCTTTCATACCATAAATCAGTTATTGATGAAACTTGATCGTTATTTAGTTCCGGAAATTCATATACAATTAAACCTTTTATAAATTTATGCAAACCAATTTCGTCAATCAATTTAGATACATCATTAATTGGAGTTTCTTCTTTTTTTATATTATTACAATATTTATTAATATGAAAAATTTTCGTGCAATTATCATCATCCATATATTTATTATATATGGGTTCAAATGTACTAGGTTTCATTTCACCATATTCAAGAGAGACTAATTGATTAATAAATTCTTTATATCCTAATTTAGATTTTAATTTTTCAATTATATTATTCATTCTTTCACCTTCTACATTGATAGTCCATTATTTTCTTTACCCATAAATTTATTAACTAGATGATACCACACCCAATATATTATATCAAATAAAATTATACTTTATTTTGTTTAAAATTAATATTATAATGTTAAAGGAAGAAATAAAAAGGGGAAATATAATATATGATTAAAAAATTAACTGAAATACAATTAAATAAAATGTATGATAAAGTCTCTTTATCAGAAATTGATGAAATCAGACATTCTGAAATCTATGATGTTAAGACGGAAATTATGGGTTATGAAATTAAAGATTCATTATTACGAAAAACATTGGTTGATTTTGGTATGGGGCAATATGTTTTTTTAAACACAACAATAAATGATATTGCTAATCAAATTATGTTAACTTGTCGAGATCAAATCGAAGATGGTGCTTTTGATTGGTTTGAAAATGAAGAAAATAACATTGTTGTTAAAAAATTCATCGAACGTTTGAGAATAATCGTTAAGCGTTTTTTCTTAGCTTATGACATAGATGAATGGTTAGCAAAAGAAAGAGTTAGAAAAGCTATGCAAAGCAAAGAGAAATTAAATTTCGTTAGAAAGATAAGACTCCCAGTAGATGTATCACAATAATAAAAAGAAGTCTATATTTATTAACAGGCTTCCTTTTAGTGAACTACCCCTACTTATAGAAGTAGGAGCTTCTTAGTCAAGACCACTAATGTAGTCAGTATCTCTAAGCTCAAAAGGTTGTTCCAACCTCAAAATATATGGCAATTATATTGCTAATTTAAGTAAATTAATTAATACTAGTAAATTGATTTTGTAGCTTTAACTTTACTACTACTTTTTTTAGTTTCTTTTTGCTTTTGAATTTCTAATTCGTAAACGCTTGGTAAATCACAGCCAAACTCATTACAAATTTCTTTCCATCTAGTATCCATTTTTTCTTTAGAAGAACACTCTTCCTTAAAAGGCCTACTTCCAAAAGTATTGCTTTGCAAATTATCAAATTGTGAACTTAAATAAATAATATTCTCTTTTTCATCTTTACTAAAAACTCCAATTGGTGTAAATAGACAACCACTAAATTTGAAACCTTTCATTTAACCAAAAACTCCCTTTCTAATTTATTATTGTATATCTTAATTATATCACACGAATGTATAAAAATGTAATAAAATGATAAAATATCAAAAATAATATAAAAAAGAAACTAAATTTAATAGTATTTAGTTTCTTTTTTATGAAATATAATCTAGCTAGCAAGACGTAAATTTAGACTACATACATATCTTTACATACATCGGAGAAAATTATACCAATATAGATTTAAAACGTTATAGAGAGCCTTATTTGAGGTTTAGTGATGTACAATAGATTTTAGTTTCTTTTTTCTGTTTTGAATTTTTGTTTTTGATACTGGATAAACACTTCTTACTTTTAATTCTTTTGCATTAGCCACACGAATAGCTACTAACACATCTTCATCAATGTATTTAAAAAATTCTAATCCTAAAGTACTCTCATTATAATAAACAAAATCTGCTGAAGTTATTATAGAAGAAAGGTTATTTACTGTATTATTATAACTTTCTTCATCCTTGTATTCATCTTTGTGTTTTTCAATGTATATTTTTTTATCATCATAGATCACAATATTTTTTCCACTATGTTCTTCTAAATTGAATTTTTTTGCAATTTTTTCTGTTAATACACCTAACAATTCTTTTTTCATAATACTTACCCCATAACTTTCAAAAAAAGCTTATGATGTTAATAAAATTAACACCACAAGCCATATAACAAATGAGTAATAGGTTGGTCGGTACCCCAACATCTTATCAGACATAAGTCCTACACTTGACACCTAAAGGTGCATGATAGCCACCGAAAATTTCTATCCTCTACTACTCTATTACATTTTACTAAGTACATTATATATTAAATGTTGAAATGTGTCAACTTGAAATAATTTAGTTTAATTCATATTATTTTTGATAAACAGAAGGATATTCTTGTTCAGAAATACCTTCACCTTTATACATTTCAAAGGCTTTTCTACCTGGAATTATAAATCGTTTTTCTTAATTTCTTCTTGTGTTATAACTTCATCTGGAAAATCTTGGAAAGCTTGAAAACCTGGTTTAACCATTCCTTTTTCTTCAGCTAGTAAAACTAATTCACGTACTCTTTTTCTTTGTTCATTTGTATAATCAATTTTTTTTCTGTCCATAGTTTCAACTCCTTTTGAATATAAAAACTATGTTTTTAACTATATTTTACAACAACATAAACATAATTACAATATTAGTATGAGAAAAATAACTTGAGTATATTCTATATATACTATGAAATAATCTGATATTGTATAGCCTATATTATAATATTTTTATCAAAAAATATATATATAAAATCAAGTTACAAGAATACTTTATCTACAAAAAAAAGAGGAATATTTCCTCTTTTAATTCTGTGGATTCCAATATTGAGTGAACTACCCCTACTTATAGAAGTAGGAGCTTCTTAGTCAAGACTACTAATGTAGCCAGTATCTCTAAGCTCAAAAGGTTGCTCCAACCTCAAAACATATGCAATTATATTGCTAATTTTAGTAAATTAATACTAGCGTTTATATCACGATCATGCTGTGTATGGCATTTAGGACATATCCATGAACGTATATTTAATTTCTTAACTTCTTTATTTTGATATCCACAACAAGAGCAAATTTGGCTACTAGCATAATACTTAGGTGCTATGATTAATTCTCTTCCATACCATGTAGCTTTGTATTCTAATAGTATTCTAAATTTGTACCATGATACTTCGCTAATTGCTTTAGCTAATCGGTGATTATGCAACATATTTTTTACTTTAAGATCCTCAATTACAATCGTTTGGTTTTCACGAATGATTTGAGTACTTAATTTATGTAAAAAATCATTTCTTTGATTATTTATCTTCTCATGGAGCTTTGCTACTTTAATTCTTGTTTTATTCCAGTTATTAGAGCCTTTCTTTTTTCTTGATAATTCCCTTTGTGTTTTAATTAATTTTCGTTCTGTTTTTCTAAGGTATTTGGGATTATCTATCTTAATTCCATTGGATGTTATTAAGAATTCTTTAAGCCCTAGATCAAGTCCTACCTTATTATTACTTTTAGGTAATTGCTTATTTTCTGTATCAACTAATACTGATACAAAATATTTACCACTAGGTACTTGAGAAACGGTACATGATTTTATAATTCCTAAAAATAAGCGATGTTGTTTTACTTTAATTAATGATTTTAATTTAGGAATTTTAAGGTATCCATCTTTAATTGAAACTGTTCCGTTTTGATTATTTGTTGTGAATGAGTGATAATGTGTTTTTTTGCTTTTGAATTTAGGAAAACCTATTTTAGGTTCACGAAAGAAGTTTTTATAAGCTTTTTCTAAATGAAGTTGTTCATTAGCCAAAGCTAAACTATCGACTTCTTTTAACCAGGTAAATTCATTTTTGTATTGAGCTGGTGTAGTTTTTAATGTTTTCTTATATTGTATATAATATTCGATTTTATCTGATAACATTTTATTATAAATAAACCTGGTACACCCAAAAACTTTACTTAAATATTCAATTTGTTCTTTATTTGGATATATTCGGTATTTATAAGCTTTTAACATAATATCACTCCTTCCTTTGATTTTGAATGTAGCTTTTAACAATATCAGTAGTAACCCCACCGGTAGACAATAAACAAAAGGTTTTGCTCCAAAAAGATTCTTTCCATAATCTTTTCTTAATCGAAGGGAATTCTTTCTTGATTAATCTACTACTAGCACTTTTGTAAGCATTTATAAACTTTGATAGTTGAGAATTAGGATTTGCTCTAAACAAAACATGTACATGATCATATTCATGATTCCATTCGACTAATACAATATTATAATTCACACTAATATAATTGAATATTTCTTTTAATCTTCTTGAAATTTCCATATCAATTACATCTCTACGATATTTAATTACTAAAATCAAATGATAATTCAATGAGAATACTGAATGATTATTATTATATATTTTCATAAATATAACACCTTTAACTTACTTAATACTGATTTAATTATACTATATTTTTAAACATAAGTATATAAAAAAAAGCAATTCATCCCCCACTTATAGAAGAAGGGGAATTCTTGCTAGTAGTTACTTGTTAAAATTATCTTTGTATTGCATTCTCCAATCTATATCACTAAAATAATCTTCGTATTTAAAGTTAAATGGATTATTTCCACTCGCCCATTCGCTATCTAAATCATCTTTATATTTTAATCTAATTTCTACCTTTTCTTGAACCATTTGCTTTAAATAAAAACTAAGGATTCTATTATGGCCAACCATTGCGTAAGAATATTCTTCACTATTTCCACCATCTAAACTGAATTTACCCATCATGACTGGATAATTAGCTAGTTTCAGTGTGTGTAAATCAATTGCTCCATCAGTATAGTCTCTACTAATTCCATTTTCTTCATCCCAAAGTAAATCGTAGTTTCGTTCATCCCCTAAATCGATAAAATAAATCTCTGGTAAGAAATCATTTTCAGTATTTAAGCCTTCCATGTCATTTGGATAATAATAATCAATGATATATTGTTCAGCTGTATATCCTACTTGTTTATGATAATTGTGATGGGTAAACATGATATAAAAGTTTTTATCTTGTAAGGTTGTATTTTCAATGTCTAAAAATTCTTCCCATGTTAACACATGTCCTTTTGCTTTAGGATGTTGAATAAACTCTTCAATATCATCAAATAGATGATACTTAACTTCATTATCAGTTTGAATTACATTTTGATTAGGTTCAGTATCTGCATTAGTTAATTTATTATTCCATATAACAAGACCAATTGAACCAGCTAATAATGTTAAAAGGATGATTAATATTATTTTTTTCATTTATTCACCTCGATAATTATTTAATTTATAATATAATTATACCAAATTTAACCATGAAAATCAATAAAATCATACGAATATCATACGGTATTTTTAATGGGAATAACATTAGAGTGGTTTTAAAACCACTCTAATGTTTGTTTTAATTGCCATTAATATAATCATTTATTATTTGTGGGGTTAATTTATTGATATCACCGTTTGTTTTTTCATCAGCTATTGCTTGTAAGAAATCTCTAACTAATTGACCTTCATAAGTATTAGGGTTAGCAAGTTGTTCTTCTACATAATCAGGATCAACTAATCGAGTACCTATAGAACTAAATAATAGTTTGTAATAATCAACCATTTCTACTGAATTGATGTTTCCACCGCTCATATCAATTTCAATTGGTACATTCAATTTACCACCATATATTTCTTGATAAACATTTTTATATCCAGATAAACCTTCTTCATCTAAATATAGAATTGGAGTAAAAATATTACCATTAATAAATGTATCTTGATAAATATCGTTAATTATTGGTGAATTGGAAATATCGGCATTTGTATAATCGTATAGAAAATGGCTCTTCATTGTTTTAGTGTTTTTAATATTGTTTACCATACTTATAAGATTATAATAATCAATAGCATAGATGTAATCGTCAGCATTAGCATAATAAGTATTTTCTTGATCGCTATTAATTACATAATATTTTAGATTACTATTAATTCCAGTATAAGAACCATAACCAGCTGTTCTTTCTAAAGCTTCCCCTACATCCAATATATCAATAATTCCTGGAGCTTTAGCTGTTATTCCACCACCAAAAGTTAAAAATTCTATAATTCCATCATACCATTCTGTAGGTTCTGGTGTTGGAGAATAAATTCCAGTTTTATTTACATATGATGTATAATCTTCAATAGATGTAGCTTGTAGTAATTCTAGTAAATATACTTTTTCCTTTGATTCTATGATTTCTTGATTTAATTTCATAACTTGATATTGATTCATTAAACCTGGTTTTGTCACTTTCTTTTGAATTTCAGCTACATTTCCAGGAAGTTGATAGTTCATATAATCCACTCTTGGTCTTGCCATAACATTGTCAGTAGGAATCGTTAAGTTTTTTGTTTTTTGTATTTCGTATGCTTCATCTTCTGTATACCAACCAGCGTATGCTTTATCACTATATTGTTTTTGGTCATATTTTGTAATGTAACTTAATGATTCGTGTTTTGTTGTGTAATCGAAATAATAATCATCATCTGTTTCAAGATAGAGTTGTCCATCTTCATATGGTGTTGGACTAGCTTCTGTAATTCCATGTTTTACAAATTTTTTAATTGCATTTATGTCTACTCTTGATAAGCCACCAGAGATATAATAATCACCATCATCGCAATCATCTTGTTTATAATGATAATAAGTGTTTCCATCCCAAAATCCATCACCATATCTACTTACATAAAGAGAACCGGTTATATCAGAATTTCTATAGATGGTTTTACCTTTTAAATCTTTGTCATGCATATTATGGAGTCCTAAACCATCACCTTTATCAATTCTACCTTCGTCAATATAGAAAGTTACTGTTTTGACATAATCATCCTCTTCAAAATCTAAGAAACCTTTGTTTCTTTTATAGATTTTCATTTGAATTTTATCATACAGTTTATATTTGTCATACTCATAACTATAACTTGAATGATAATTATTTACGTCTGGATTTATGCTAGAATTACTTGAATATGCATTTGGATTTTGGTTATATTCAGATAATGTTATAAACTTCTCTCCATCAGCATATTTTTCTTTTCCACTACCAATTTTAGTATATACATATTTAGAACCATGTGAAACACCATCAAAGTATATTAAATCTTCATAAGTGTTTCCATCTAATCTCTCATAATCTCTTTTTGTAGTAAAACCTCTAGCAACCCACTCATGAACCCATTTAAATTGTGGGGTTATTTTTAAGGTATATTGAGTTACATATTTTTTCCCATTAGATGTTAGGGTATAGTGTCTATAATTATCACCATTATAAGTAAGAGCATAGGTAGAAGTATAATCAAAATAGTAATCCGAATCAGTAGTGTTATAAAGATCACCATCACTATAAGTTTGTGAACTTCTTTCTGTTGTTCCGGTACTTACTTGTTTTTTAGTTACATTATACTGTTTAGAAGAAAAACTATTATATATATAATAATCACCATCACCACAATCATCTTGTTTATAATGATAATAAGTGCTTCCATCCCAAAAACCATCAGCAGTACTACTTACATTAAGTGAATCAGTTAATTTATAATCACGATAAATTGTTTGTCCTTTTAAGCCTGTGTCATAAGTAGGAGCATTATCAACGTAAAAATAAACTGTTTTAACATAAACATCTTCCTCAAAATCTAGGAAACCTTTATTTCTCTTATAAATTTTCATTCCTACTTTGTCATAGTATTTATACTTAGTGTAATCGTAACTGTATATATTATCTCTATAGTTTGTAGTTGTTGGCGAACCATTATTTTCATATTTTATTCCACTTATACTGCTATATTTATATCTTTTATCACTAAGTCCATCAGAATTTGTATCGATGTAATGATAGGTATTTAAACTCATATATTTATCCACATCATAAGTCTTTTCAGATGTAGTTACTGGATTAACATAAGTTGTAATTAATTTTTGTCGGTCATAATATCTTTGCACATTTGCTACACGTTTATTTCCAGTACTTACCCACCTATAACCACTCGAAGCACTAGGTTTGTATTTAGTATATTTAGGAGCTTCATACCCAGAGTGGCTACTAGACATATCTTGCCATTCTTGATATGTGAATTGAGAAATATATTTATAAGCAGAATTATAATATCTTCCAGCAGAATCATAGTATCCTGTACTTGAAATAGAATAGTCAGTCCAATTTTCAGATCCATTGGAACCACTATCGCTTTGACTAGAACTATACCAATCATATGATGTACTATGAATATAATAATTGCCATTTGTTACTGAAGTAACTCGATAATAATATACATTATCTTTATTTTTAACACTTTCTTTATCATTGTAATAATATTTAGTTAGACTTCCACCATTTAAATCTTTAGTACCTGTTTTTCCATTATAATAACCAAAGTTATTATCATCACCAATATAAGAAGTAGATGAATAATCATAATAAACACAAAAATTAGAAACAAATTCATCTTTATAATTAAAATCTAAGCCATATGTGGTATCATTTCTGTATTTATCAAAACATACTTTGTGGTAGTTTTCTTTTACTTGTTTTTTATAATGATAGTACGTTTTTGTTGGGGAATAGACATATGCACCTTTACTAGTATAATTTGTAAACCCACTATGTGAATATCCAAATACATCGCTGTCTTGCCAAACATTAGTATTGTACCATTGTTTTTTGTATTGAGCTTCATTCCAACTATAAGTACTATTTTGACTAACTGAAGTACCATAATTATATACAACTTTATCTGGATAAGATGAATTATTAGCTTCTACATAGCGACTAGTAGTTCCAATGTATTGTTTTCCTACATTATAATATCGACTATATCCATCATCTTGCCAATTTCGTTGAGCAGTTTCTGTGACTACAGTTAAATCTTTGTATTCAGCTTGTAATTGACTTGTAACATCATAACTATTATAGTCAAATTTATTAACTAGGTCTATCTCATAATATGTTTTTTTATAGTCAACATAATTTTTATAATATTCAACAGGAATAGTATAACCATTGGTACCATTAAAAAGGTATTCTACCCCATTATTTTTACTTACAGTAACGTTAGAAGAACCTTGATTTACAATTGTATCATAAACATAGCTATCAGCTACAACATAATAGTTATATTTAGTGAAATTTGAAAGCCAAGTATGCGGTAAAGAATTGTAACTGATAGAACTTGATACATTTATTCCATTAGCTTTTGCATATTCAATGTAATTTTTCACTGCATAATCTTGCCAACTATATACATCATCTTGTTGTAAATCAAGAACTAATTGAATAGATTCATCATCATTTTCATCATAATAAGTTTTATGCAAATTAGCTTTTAAACTAGTGAATACACGATCAAATATTTTAGCATATTCAGTAGCTAAAGAAGATGAACCTTTTCTAAAACTAGAAGTTCCAAAGTAATATTTTGATTTATTAAAATTCATCTTATTAATATTGAAATCGAATGCAGTTTTGTACTTATTGAATATACTCTCGCCATCAAATTTAGATGTACTTTTTAGACTTAATCTTACATTAGTAGATAAATCATATTCTTTTACTTCTCCATTTAAGGCTATTCTTACTATAAACATACCAGAAGAATTATTAGTTCGATTTAAATCCAGGACACCATAAAATGATACTTCATGTACTTCTTGTGATTCTTGATATTCATCGTTCATAACAGGAATATCCCAGGTTAATCTTCCATCTTCAAAATACACTTTTTTAGTAGAAGAATCTAATCTACCGATGAGTTTCTCTTGTGAAATATTGGAACCCTTTAACACCGATGTAACAGTTAATTCATATTGACTTTTAACATCGTTATATTCTATATCAAAAACATTTGCAACATTAGTTTTAGATGGAATGATATAGTTAAATCGAATAACCGGTGCTTTATCTACATCCATATCATACATTTCAACTGTAACAAGTACTTTTGCTTCTTCTCCTTCATAAGCAGATGATATTTCATACAAATACAGTATAGAATCATTATTAGTTCTTTCAGTTTTTACTGGCTGTAATCTATTCACATTAATATATTCATTAGTTTCTGGATCATATTCTACATCTCCATAATATAATACATAAGTTTTATCCGTGATAGATGGATTTGTATTCTCATAGATAATTTTAATATTTGTACCAAGAATTTCTTTAATTTCTGTATCCAAGTTTTTATAACTATCAACAGGAATAACCCATGATTGATTCCATCTATTAGTACTTGCATGAACATCATCAGTGGTTAAAACAACCAAAAATATAAATAAAAATGCAATTATACTTAAAGTTGTTTTAAAAAATATTTGTTGTCTATTCAATTTTAAACACCCCTTTCTTTAATACTTTAATCATCAGCTGTAACACCCTCCTTTTTTTTATATTTTTTACATTTGACATTCACTTGAAGATTCTGAATATATAACAAATTCCCCATCCATTCCATCGGAGAAAAATTTAACGAAATAAATCTTTATTTTAGCATAACCTAAAGATGAAACTACACCAACATCTGATTCTTTCATATATATATTATTTCCAAGATTAGTTACTTTGTTTTTATTAAAAATTATTTCGTAATAAGAAACATTATTTAATGATTTTATATTTTTTTCAAATAAGGCTTCTCCTTTTGAATAACTACTCTCACCTATTGTACATAACATACTCCCATCATTAGTAGTTTTTATTTCACTAGCTACTGCTGTAGCTAGTGTTGATGAATCTGTAACTTGAATTAATTTTTGAGTATTTAGATTGATGTTTATTAAATCCATACTAATTCCATAAACAAATAAAAATAATGGAATTAATAAAATCATAATTAATAATACAGAACCATTTTCATTTTTTAATATTTTTCGCATAGGGCACCTCTATTTACAATACGTAGCTGGTTCGAAAGTATTATCCTCAATATCACTTTTTGCATTTTGTAATAATTGATAATAAGCAGAAATTGGATCAGTTGTATTAAGAATATCACTTATGGTTTTTGCTTCTGTTTCATATTTTTCACATTGTTTATGAATAGGGTGTTCATATTCAATGTATAAAGTTATTCTTTCAGCAGTATCTTGAGGGATAATTAAATCCATCCCAACAGTATAATTTCGTTTACTAGCAGTAATGGTTAATTCTTCTTCACGATCCCAAATTAAATTACATTCTAATATCATAATCGGATGTCCATTCTTAATGTCTGTATTTATTTGAGTTTGAGTACTTGAGTTATGTGTTTGAGCCATGTTGTTATTTCCATAGTTGATATATTTATAATAAATGTTATAGTTTGGAAATTTAGTAACTAAATTATCTTTAGCTAATTCACAGCTTTCATAAATCGTACTAAATCTACCTGCTTGATAAGTATCTTTTATAATTGCACTAGCGTTCATATTATACTTCACACTATTAAGAGCCAACATGATTAATACCATGATAATAGGTAATATAACCATAAACTCAAGAGATAAACTACCAGTACAATTTTTAATATATTGTTTCATGTAATTCCCCCTTATTATTTTTGTTTACAGCTTGGGTTTCCACTTGTATTATAATCTCCATCCCATTTATACTGAATTTCAGTTTTTGTTGAATCATCAAAATAATTATTTGTATATTCACAATATTTATCATTTGCCACTCGTTCATCATAAGTTTGTTTAGCTAAAAACATATTATGAACCGTTTCTTTCATTCCAATGAATACCGTTAAATAGATACTACCAATAATAACTGTTATGGCCACATACTCAAATATTACTCCACCACGAATGTTTTTTAATATTTTTAGCACGATACCACACCCACCTTTACATTTTGTTTATACAAAATAATACAAATTTATTATTTATATAATATAAATTATAACAAAATTTACCAAAAATAGCAATATTATTTTAATTTGTGAAATAGAAAAAAGGTACTCTTATCTAGAGTACCTTTGATTGAAGTGTTATTATGAAGCTGAACATTCAGTTTCTTGCCACTTGCCATCATCGTTAGCGTCTGTCCAGGTAGAAGTATCATTTTCTTTTGCAGATTGACATAATGCGTCATAAGTTTTTTGTTGAACTTGTTCTTGACTGGCTTGTAAACTATTTTTTAACATAATTCCAAATCCACCGATAACACCAAGAACTACAATACCAACTAATACAACAGTTCCTATGTATTCAAGCGATGGAGATCCTTTTTTAGATTTCAATATTTTTTTCATAAATCCTCCTTATCCAAATTTTACTAATTAAAATTATATATATATTATAAAACATAAATGTGTATAATTCAATGTTTTTATACAATTTTTAGCATTTTTATTCTTTTTATTCAAAAAATATGTGATTACCAGTTCATATTATCCATAAAATCTATAATTGTAGGAGTTAGTATTAATAAAACATTAGGTAAAAAGGCGAACAAGGCAGTAACTAATACCATTGTATTTTCTAGTTTTCCTATTTTTTCCTTGATCCTACTATTTTTTAATCTATGAATATATTCGGTCTGGGAATGAAGAGAATCTAGCATTGATACACCAATGCTAACACTACTATTTAAATTACGATAAAAATAATCTAATTCTTTTACTTTAATCCTATAGGTTAATAATTTTAAAGCATGTAGAAAATCACCAAAAGCTTTTGTATCAGTTTGGACTTGCTTAAATTCTTCGATAATTATAGGGTTATCTGTTAGGGTTAAAGCACCCTCTATAGCAAGTTCAATGTTTTCTCCACCTTCTAAGTACCCCATGATATATTCAATCATTGAGGGAAAACCTATTGTAAATAATTCTCTTCTTTTTTCAAAATCTAGATAATTTTCAAGTAAACTCAAACTATAGATAAGAGTTCCTAAAAATATACCTATATACCAAAAACCAAGAACAGAAGCAAAAATAAGAATTAATATAGCGTTTATTATAAATATATAACTTCTTTTACTATGATAGTCATGTTTTTTAAAGTAGTTAATAAAAGTACAAATTTTAGAATTATTTTTTAGAAAATCGATTATAGGATTATTCTTTTTAGTATTATGTGATACAGAATCCAATATTTTAATTTTTCTTTGTTGAACTCTTTCTTTTTGAATCACATCAATAATTTTAAATAGAATTATTACAATTACGAGTATAAATAATATAATAGGTAATAAAAAATTATTCAAATGTCATCCCCCCTTATTCGGATACTTTTTTTATAGAATTAAGTAATATATAGTTAACTACTAATACACCAAGAATTAATAATATAAATACACTTGCAAAAATTAATTTCCCTAAAGGAAGTTTTAACATACTGGAATAATAGTCATGATTAAAAATTTTTAGGACAAATAACATAAATAAAGGAATTACTAATAAAATTAAAAATTGATTTTGTTGTCCACTGATATTTTGGTTAATTAAATAGAGGTTTTCAAGTCTATTATTTAACCTTTTTTGTATGTTGACTAATGATTGAATCAATTCATTATTCCCTTTATTGTAGCCGATATGTAACATATTCATTGTAAGTTTATATTCCGGTATATTAATATAATTTTTAATTTTTGATAATGCATAATTCATAGACTGACCAGCTTGTATCATTTGATAAAATTGTTTGAATCCATTTCTAAAATAGATATTTAACTCACGATCATCCATCAATTCCTCAAAGATAATAGATATAGATTTATTAACTTTAAGACCATTCATAATTTCATCTATGATAATAGATATTTGTCGGTAAAATTCATTATATCGTTTGCGAATAATTGCCTTGATGATGTAGTAAGGAAAACACATCGTAAATAAGCCAACTACAATACCAGCAAATAATGAATTTAAATATATACCAAAAATAATGGTACACAATGTAAAAACAAAAGCAAATATTAAATATATTTGATGATATTGTAACTTTATAATGTTTAAATATGTAGCTTCTTTAAATGAAATATTATAAATTTTTTTTATTCTAAATTCTTCAGAAGGTTTAATCTTTACTTTTTTTGTATATTTTAATTTATTTGAAGATGTATCAAAAGATAAAATCCTTTTCTTTAACAAGTCTTTATTTTTCATCTTCTTCACCCTCGTTTAAGTCGAATCTAAAGAAAGAGTTCTTAATTTTTTTTACTTTCACACCATTATTTAACATTTTCTCAACTAAAATCTTTGGTAAGGGATTGATTTGTATAAATTTGCTTTTATCAAAATCCCATTTAATAATATCAATAAGTTTTGTCGTATTATTTTTATAATCAAATATACTAGCAGTTATATGAGTCAATTTTTTTACACCAGTATTCAAGTTTTTTAGTTGTATTATTAAATTAACCCTTTGTCCAAAAAATCTTTGATATTCTTCAGCAGTTGATTGACGATCACCTTTAGAAGCTAATTGTGAAGTTCTTGTCCAACAAGTATGTGGATCATCAGCATGGACAGAGGACATTACCCCATCATGTCCAGTAGCCATAGCATTCATAAGTGTAGAAGCTTCATTTCCTCTTATTTCGCCAACAACTAATCGGTCTGGAGTTCTTCTTAATACATGTTTTAATATATAGTCTAATGAGACTTCACCCTTGCCTTCAATGTTTGCTTTTCTCTGTTCAAATTGTAGTTTTAAAGGTTGTTTTATTTGTAGTTCAGCATTATCTTCTAATGTAATGATTAGTTCTTTTTCATCTACTAAATTTAATAAAATATTTAAAAAAGTTGTTTTACCACTTGCTGTTCCACCACTAATCATTGTGTTTAATTTTCCTTTAACAATCAAGTGCAAAAATTCAGCTATATTTTCATCTATTGTCTGATATTTAATTAATTTGTCAATTGTGATTTCTTCTTTTGGAAACTTACGAATATTAAATGATAACCCATTTAAACTTATATCAACTAATGATATAGCTAACCTACTACCATCACTTAGTCTGGCATCTTCGATAGGATTTAATTTATCTACTCTCCTACCTATTGGACTTAAAATATTGTCTACAAATATTTTGGCTTCATATTCGGATTGAAATTTAATGTCAGTATCAAGCCATCCACTTTCAAACATTTTTTTAATAATAATATGATTATATTTAATTACAGCTATTTCTTGTATTGATTCATCATTAATCAGTGGTTCTAAAACACCCCACCCAACTAATGAATTGGTGATTTCCTGGATTAATTTCTTTTTTATATGGTATCCCTCAAATTTATATTCATTTAAAGTAATAAATTTATCTATTTCTAATTGTATTTCTTTCTTTAAGTGTTCATCTTTATGGAGTAGTCTATTACCAAAATGTCTAGAAATGTTTTCACGAATCAAAACATTCAAATTTGATAATCTCTCTGGGTAGGCAGTATGAATGAATTTTTCATTATTTTTTACTAGCTGTGGGATAAATTTTAATCCATTATTTTGAAACATTTTTTTAATTAAGTAACTTCCCATTATTTACCCCTACTTTCTACGTTTTTTCTTAGAGTATAGTAATACCATATCATTTATAATTTGTAATAATTGTTTATATATATATTTATCTTTAGATAATGTTTGAGAATATAAATTCATTAATAAATTAGCTTGTCCAATTTTTTTATTATAATCTACTTTATAACTAATAAAATTTTTAAAAGTATCAGCAAATTCTTTTTTATTGACATCTCTACCAAATTCTTTATGTTTGTTCTGAATAATCTTTATTCTAGATTCATCGATCTTCAGTTTGTTCAAATCACTTATAAAAGCTTTATTTAGAACCAATGAATTAAAATCATCATTTGTTACTACAAAAATATCAGTTGAATATTCACATGCAATTGCAGTAGTATCTGTTAAACCTTTAGTATCAATAATTACAACTTCAAAATATTCTCTAACATTTTCAACAATTACTCTTAATGCTTCAGTTAATATATCATTATTTTCATATCTTCCTTCAGTTAAGATATGAAAATCATCTAAGCTTGTTGGCAATAAATATAATTTTTTTTCACTATCATATTGTAAATATTCTAGTACATCTATATAAGAATATTTAATAGATTTATAATTAGTCCCATCTTCAATTTTATCTAATATATTCAGTAACCATTCATATATATTTGGAGATGAATTATCTTGGCCATATAAAGGTATCATAGATGAAGCGTTTAAACTGAAATCTAATATAACGGTTTTAATTTTTTGTTTAGAATTAGAAAATAGTCCGCCTAATTCTTTTGATAAAGTAGAAACTCCTACTCCCCCAACTTTACTAGTTAAAGTAATGAGTTTGTTTTTGAAGATAATTGTTTTTGATTCATAATTACTTTTTACTTTTGCAATATGAGTTTTTAAAATATCCATAAACTGTTCTATTGGATTTTTTTCTACATTAATAAAATTAATATCATATTGATGTAATTTTTTATAATCAGTATCTTCATATAGTACAAAAATTTTAATAGAATTATCTACATCTTTTATTTCTTGATAAAGTTCAAATAATTTTTGGATTTCTGGATTGTAGAAAACAACAATATCACAATTACTTAATAAGATATCATTGCTTTTTACATTAGTAAATGAATCATTCTTTTTAATATTAAAAGTGTTTTCATCATTTTCAAACATATTATCGAGTTTTCTGCTTACATGAGGATCATCAATAAAAATACTTACATTTATTTTGCTTGATTTATAAAGTCTTTTATTTTGTTCATCTTCAATTAAGACACTTTTAGAGGTGAAATCATCTAAATAATGAGACATATCTCTAAGTGATTTGCCATTATTATATTGATGTATTATATCAATACGAATACTTTTTTTAATATCTTTTCTATTTACATCACCATATAAATAATCTAAAAGAATTATATCATAGATACCGTAGGCCACTAGTTTACCAAAAAGTTCTTTATTTTCTTCAGTTGTTAAATAAATAATTCTAATATTACTTTCTTTAGCTAGGAATGTTAAAGTTTCAAATATATCTTCTTTAGTAAAGAAAATGGTATTATCAATTAGAACAAATTGTAAATGAGGTTTTTTAATTACTTTATCGATTAGTTCCTTTTTTAAATAACCACTTTCAAATTGTCCTTTAACAAGTTCACTATTAGGGAAAATACTTTTTAATAAATTCGAATATGAATTTGTAAAACAAATTCCCTGTTCGTGTATAAAAATATCATCTAAATCATCATCCGTAATTTGTTCGTTTTCATCATTAATAGCATTTATTTTATTTGTTTCTTTTTCATTCATTTCGTCGTTCTTTTCATTTTTTATTGTTTCATTATTTTCAAATTCACTCATTTTATTTCACCCCTAATTCAGATTGTATTGATTCTAAATCTAATTTACTATCTCTAGTACTTAATAGTAAATATAAGTTTCCATCTTGCTCACTAAATTGCAGTATTTCAATAGCTATTTTAGGTTCAGCTAAAAAAGTTACAAATGTTTGACCGTTCAATTCAGATTTTTTTGTTACAAGAATTACTTCTTCCCAAGCGATTAATTCAGAAGTGTTTTTTGTGAATCCAACTATAAAGACATAATTTCCAGCATTAATCGAATTATCAATAGTTTGAACACGATCTAATGGCAACGTAAACTCAACGCTATTATTTTCTTCTCTTTGTTCAGAACTATCATATACCCTAGATTTTAAAATTGGTTTTTTGGGTTCTAAGTCGAATCGAGCAACTTTATTGTTTAGGTGTCCTATATCTAAAATATAATCTTCAATAGGGTTTATATCGTCTTTTTTAATCTTTACATAGGTTAAATTTTCTGGTTTGATTTGATCACCTTCTTTAATAGTGATTTTTACTGTCGGTACTTCTATAAATAAACTATTATAATAATACCAACCCCCATAAGTAATTCCACCAATTAATATTATACTAATTATTAAATTTCTAAGAATTTTCATCTTTTTTCTCCCTTCACAATTTTTATTATAGAAACTCATATTTTTAACCAAATTATAGCAAATTTATACAAAAAAATCAATATAAAAGAAAAAGCCTACAAAAAAAGTAGGCATTTACCAATCAATTTCATCATAAAACTTTATTTTTTCTTTATAATGTATAACTATTCCATCATTTACATATAACAAAGTTGGAAAATATGCAATTTCAACGTTTGATAATTTGGTATCTATTTTATTTTGGGCTACTTGACTAACTAAAATCAACTCATTGTTCCTAATATTTTGTGTGTAACTACCTTCATCTAATAATTTGCTAATATCTAACCCATTACCACTTTCATAATAATTTATATTACCATTTTCATCTAAAATACCTACAACAATATCGTATTCATTATGGTGTTGCTCCCAATTATATAGATTTGAGTTTAAGTCATTAGAGTTAATTAAGTATATAGGCAAACCTTTATTTTTTAATTGATTTATTAATGGTTTATACTGTTCCAAATTATCATTATATATAAAAATGTAACTAGCTGATTTAATATTATTTAAATCTTCGTTATAGTTTTTAACTAAATCTTTCGAATTACTACAGCCCACTAAGAACAACATTACAACCAGGATAAGTAATTTTTTCATTAATGACTCCCTTCATTAGCTAATTTAGAAAAGTTGGATTTAAAGTCTGTTTCATATTCTGTCAATAAATTAGTTTGGTCTAGTCCTTTTAATTCTGTATATAACATTTCAATTACTTCTGATTTATCTCTTTGTGTATAAACAACGTTATTATTTTTATCATATGTTGTAATTACGTATAAAGATAAAATATGTCTTAATTCTCCTTCTTGATTATCACTTAACTTATTATCTATAAGTAATTCTAAATCTTTTACTGCATAACAAATATTTTCTACATCATTTAAGGATACGGTGATACCATATTTTTGGTTATATTCAGTTATTAAATTATCTAATAAGTCTTTATCTTCTGGACTTAAAGCAAGACTTGAATTATAGTTGTTTTTATAATTAGAATGTGGTACTCGTATATCTTCATAACCTAGAAACCAAATAGCACCAATAACTATAATTATTATGACAACAGCTATTATTACACTTGAAAATACTGAACTAAATAAGGCCATTAACCAACCGAACATTTTACTAAATATTTGTGAGAAAATATTTAGTCTTTTAGAGAAGTTTTTTAGTCTACTGTTACTCCACCAGGATTTTACTTTCTCCATAAATTTACCATAGATTTTTTTTGAAAATATCGTTATATGATTCCCAATAGTCCTAAAACTTTCACCGATCATTTGAGATATTTTGGTTTTAGTCAATTTAGATGATAGATATTTAAGAGCTTGTATAGTTAAAACAAAAGGGAATTTGATAATATTTTTTAGTAATTTAAAAATTCCTAATAATAAACGTTTAGTACCTGTAATTAATCTAGAAAAAAGCCAATTCATAGGTTTATAAACCAAATTCCTTACCATCCAATTAAACGCTTTTATAGGCAATTTAAAGGGTAATGCAAGTATTCTTAATGGAGACAATAGGGATTTACCTATAAATTTCAAAGGTTTCAGTATCGGCTTAAAAATAAGCGATAAAGCTTTTTTAGATTTTAAGTATGATTTCATTAACAAGTTTGGAAAAAACATAATTGTTTTGTTTGTAAATAATTTAATATTAACAAATAATTTTTTAATTGTTGAATTTTCCCACCATTTACCAATTTTTGACTTTCTAAAATATTCACCAATTTTAAAACTTATCTTTTTGGACTTACGATTCAATTTGTTAATAATTGTGTCTTGAACATCAACACGTAATAAATTTCTAAATTCATCATCCATTATTAAACTTTTCATTTTATGTGTTGAAATAGACTTATTACTAATACTATTACTGGAATTAATTGTATTATTTAGTTTTTTAATTAAAGAATCACTGATTTTATTATTATTAAAATAATTAATATAAGCCGGAAATTTTTGCTTTGCCACAAGAGATATAAATTCTTGATTTTTTATTAAATCTTTAATGTGTTTATTTTTAATATAACTATTTAAAGAATATCCATAACCTTTTCTTATAACTTTTATTTTTCTAATTAAGTCATCACTTATATTTTTGTTATTGGTTATAATAGAGTCTAGATCAATTGCTTTTAATCGAATTCTCTTATTATTTATTTTGAAATCTTTAATTAAGCTTTGAAAACCAACATCTTTAAAATAAGTTTTAAATTCATCATTCTTAAATAGCATTTGAAAATCATCTTGTTTTATTATTTTAGAATTTTTATGAATTTTAATAAAATCATCCAGGTTGCTTTTTAAAGTATTACTTGTTGCTTCGTCTTTAAAACGTATTATGTCATCCAATGTTAAATTAATATTTCTACTAATCATTTTACTAGAAGCAATACTCTTTAAATCATTAACAGTTATGGAATTACGACTTGCAAGAGTATTAAATAGAATGTATTGAGTATTATTTAAAATTAATTGTGTAGATTGTAAAGACTTTTGATTTTCAACTTCAACTTCAGCTTTACGTTTATTTAAATAACTTTCGTATTCAGGATCATCAATGATTTGATGATTTGATACATTTTGCATATTTCCATCCCCTTAAAAACCAAAAGTGGTATTACGTACATAATAGCATATTTATATAAATAATACCACACCCATTTATTTAGTTTCCACCACCGGCACCCATTAAAGTGAGTTCATCTTCTCGAACATCAATATTTAAATATACCTTTTTATTTCCAGCTATCACTAATGCTTGTCCTCTTCCAGAAGTAGCGATTAATTGTTCTTCACCTTCAGTAAGATTCATTAATTCAGAAATTTTCTTTCTATCTACTTCGCCTAATTTCATTAATACTTTATAAGCTGGATTAGTAAAAATTGGCTCTCCATATCTAGCTATTGTAGGAGTTCCTAAAAAGTCAGTGGTATTTTGAGTCATAACCCATAAACTTCCTTCATATTTTCTTATACGTTTAGCTATATTACGAATAAATGTTAACATTTGAGGATTATTATCATCGATAAACAAATAAGCTTCATCTATAGATAAAATAGTTTTATCTGTACGGTCTCTTGTCATCATATACCAACAAAATGTCAAAACATTGAAAAACTGTGCTTTTTGTACTTTTTCACCAGCTTCTAATAATGAATTAACATCAAATACAACTAGGTTACTTTCGGCTTCAACTGATGTATAACCATTAAATAACATCCGATCAGCACCTAAAACCATTGGTTTTAAGTAAACACTTAATAATTTTAAGTCCTCAATATCGTACTTTGATGTATTATCAAAATTTTCTATTAATTCATCAATTGTCTCATAGACATCTTGCATTATAGGATAATCTTTATGAGATAATTTTGAAACATCTGTTTCATCAGTAATTTCTTTACGTTCGTAAACAAAGTAGATGATATCTTGTAACAGGCTCATTTGTTTATTATTAATTTCTGGTATATATAGTTTAAAAAAAGTTTCTAAGAATTGTACATGTAGAGACAAACTCCCATTAATTTTAGTCATACCTTCTATTTCGTCTAAATCCTCGCCCATATCTTTTATTTCTAAAGGGTTAATAATATTACCGGTTTTACCACTACAGTCTATTATGTCACCGTATAAACCTTTAGCTAAATCTATATACTCTCTTTCCGGATCAAATGCATAAATTTTTCTATCTTTTCGCCATTCATCAATCATCATTTTCTTCACAGTTGTAGACTTACCACTACCAGTAGTACCTAATACAAGAACATTTGAATTAGTACGATCACCTTCTCTTTTCCAAATATCTAATATTACTGTACCCCCTAATGTGTTTTTACCAAAGTATAATCCGGTACCATCATTTAATCCATCAAAAGTCATTGGCATTGAAGCTGAAAAAGTTTCTAACGGTAAGGTTCTAGCTATCATATCATCAAACCAGGTATTAAATGTTGGGAGAAAATATTGAAATGCTTCTTGTTGTTCAAAAGCAATAGGTTTGGCATTAAGAGAATTACCACGAATAATTCCTTTAATTTCTTTTAGAGAATCTTGTAGCTTTTCATAACTTTCAGCATTAACTTTAATCATTATAGATAAGTCAATCATTTTCATTTGTTCTTTATCAATTTTATTTAATAATGTTTTTGTTATTTCTTGTCTATTTTTAGCGATTTCTTTCATATATAATGATTGTGTTTCATTTTCTAACATTTTTGCATTAGTTAAAGTATTACGAATTTGTGTTTGTAAATCATGTACTTGTGTTTTATTGACTGAATACACAACTTCTACATTAGGTATTTTAGTTAAGAAAGACAGCCATCCAAAATTAACTTCTTCTGGATAATCAAAAATACCTAGTATAGCACAATATTGACTACCTATTTTAAAATAATTAGATTCGAACTTTATTTCACTAGGTACTATTAAATCCATAAAGTGTGTTTCTGCGAATTTTCGTTTCATTTAAATACCCCCTTATTTTGAAATACCAGTTGAATATTCTGGTACACGTTCGTATGGATTAATAAATAGTATTAATAGTTCTCGTAAATCATAATCTTTACAAATTTTGGTAGATAATCCTAACCCTTTAAATTTTTGTTCTACAATCAAAGCTTGTTGATATGATTTCTTTTCATTTTTTTCTACTTTCATTACTAAATAAAATACTTTTTCAATTAACTCCCCAGAAGAAAGTAATTTACTCACATGTTTAAATTCATGTTGATTTGAGTTAATTTTTAATACCAATCTTTGTTGTTCTATTTGTAATTTTCTTAATTGTTCTTTAATTTTATCAAATTGCTTTTTATTTTTTATGAAGATACTTGTTAATTCTCTAATAACATCATCTGATTTTTTTTCTAATTTTGCATATTCTAATTCTTGTTCAGCTTGTCTCATATTAGCATTACTAATATTATAATCTTTTTCTAAACCTTTAATTTGTGACCTAACAACAATTTCATTTTTCTTCAATTCTTCAATGAAATTACTTAAATAATTTTTAAAGCCTTCAATATTAGCTGGTCTCTGTAATGTTAGAAATTTATAGTTAAAATCAAAACTGGTGAGTATTCTTGTCAGACTTTTTTCAAATACTACTTTTTGTTCTTCACTAAATAAATCAGAGTTGATAGAACCAACTTCTAATACTATATACTTATTATTACTTTTATCGATAATAAAACCGTTAAATACATCTTTTACATCGAACCACTGTTGTATAGATTGTCTATATTTTCTAGTTTGTTTCCTAGAATATCGTGATTTTTTCTTTTTATTTTTTTTACCACCAATAGATAATAGTAATAGAATTATCACTAAAACTGGTATTAATAAAAACTGTATAGGAAATGGCATTTTATTCTTCCCCCTCTTCTTGGATTTTTCTAAAATCTAAAGCTTTTTTAAAGGTATTTAAATTTTCATAATTACTTTGATAGATATATCTAAATCTTTGTTGAATTCTAAAAAATTTTCGTATCTTTTTCAATTGCCTTCTTAAATTTGTACCATCACCCAAAGGAATTACTAACATAACACTAATTGAAATTACAAAACCACCTATTATAAACCATACTAACACAGGTAATCCTAAGTTTCTTAAAGATATAAGTATAATAATCCCAATTATTATCCCTATCGTAGCAGAGAAGAGATCAGCTCTTGTAATTCCATCAAAAACCTCATTATTTTTAGTTAATCTTTTAGGAATAATGTATCTTTTGTTCATTTTTACACCTCTTTTATCTTCTAAACATTTTTCCAACCACTCCACCAACAGCTCCACCTAAGCCACTAGCTACTCCACCAGTTCCACTTGCTTGTGTCCATTCTTTTATCATGTGTGGTGAACGTATCATCAAAAGACCAAATCCTAATGATAATAAACCACCAGTTGTAGCATAAGTAGTTACAAACAAAATAAATAACATTGTTTGACCAGCTTGAGTTAAGGCTATACTAACTATATTTTGAGTCCAAATTTTGATTGCTTGACTCTTGGTGTCATTTACATAACTAAAGGCAAACATAGGGGAGACAATTATACTAAATCCTAATTCTGCTACCCTAACAGCCATCTGTATCAAAAATATAATTGGGAAAATAATTAAGCCTATAATAGTAATAGTCGAAATTAAACCATTACTACTATGAGTTGCTGTATAAGCTTCATCAAATGTTACGTTATTCTTTACTGTATCAAAAATTGTGTTAGGATATCTTGGTACAGATATATTAACATCATCACTTATTGGTTTATTTAAATCAGCATTAACCGGTCTACAATACCTTTTATATAACATAGTCATTTTTTCACCGGTATTAAGTTCATGATTAGCTGGATATAAGGTATTAATTGGGAGTTTATAAGTAACACCTAATTGTCTTGTATCTTCAAAATAGCCATTAGGAGATACACCTGTCTCATTGGGTTCTACATCTTGATTACCCTCGTACCAACATGCTGTTTTAAACTTAATTCCATAATCATCCATATCTAATAATAATTCTTTAGAATATAATTCTTGAATATCTTCAGTAAAAACATATTGTATTAGTTCAGAACTAGTAGCAGTACCTAATTGAAAAGATAATGTTGCAACAAATGGACTTAAAAAAGTAAATATTATTGCTATTACAATTCTGCTTAAGAAAGTTGGTACATTGGTTTGGGGCAATTGACCTTCAGTTCTGAAGATATATAGTTGTAATATTTCCCAAATTGATTTTGTGATAATTAAAATCATTCCCACACTTGTAACAAAAGCAAGTAGTTTAGGTAAAAGTTCAATTTCTGTAAACATATTGAGAGAATCTTTAATTTTAAAATCAATATTTTTTAGTGTACCATTTAATGTATCGTGTATAATCATATTGATTTTTTCACTAAATGCCCAGTTGAAACTTTGTTCAATCGATTTCCAAAATTGTTTTAACGCTTCAATTAAAGCTTCATATATGGTTCCCACTTCATACACCTACCTATTCATTAATAATGAGTTCTTAACTATTTCAATTATTAACCCTATTATATTGACTAGAATTAATCCATAAATAACATATATCATAGCTGTTTTATTCGATTTTTTTTGTCCAGGATCATCACCAGAAAATAAAAATCCAATAAAATATTTAATTAAAAAAATAAAACCAAGTGTGTTAGCAGTCCATATTAAAATATTATCAATATTTTTCATTATATCTTTAAAACTCATATTAGGATTAAATAGAAATAAATCACTTGTTTTATTTATTGTAGTGAAATCATAATCTTTAATTTCACTCCATCTCAAATTTTGTTCGTTATAATTATTCATATTAAAATCTTTATCTACCTCTAAAGCAATAAAATTTTTATTTATTTCTGGAGTTTCAAATCCAACATAAATAATTTCTTTATTATCTTTATTTAACAAAGGATTCCATTCAGTTGTTTCACCAATTTGTTTCTGTAAATTATAAGTTTTTCCAATTAAATCAGTATGATCAGATACATAATATTTTTTTGTAATTTTCGTTGGATAACTCATAGCATTATAGGTTATTTTTTTAGTTGAAGAGTATTTTGAATAACAAACAGAAGAAGAATCTATTCCCTCTAATACAATGGTATCAGTTTTAGTTCCATAAGTAATTTTTTTATTAGTTAGATTACCACGATTTAAAAACCAATTTGCCTGGTCTAATTCACTATCAAAAGATTTAAAATACGCTAGATATACTGACAATTCACCTAAAGGAACATCATATGTTTCAATTACTTGTTGACATGTTGCTTTATATCTATTTGTTTGTTCAGAATTTAGAGATAATCTTTTTTCACTAGAAATGAAGGCTTTTTTATTAAGATATTTAGGTGCTTCATATCCGGTTTGATTTTTTGCTAGATCATTCCAACCATCAACACTAAAAATTTGTTTTTTATGTTGATACCATGTTTGTTTATCGGTGTCATTAGCTTTAACCCATTGAGTAGAACTGGTTTGCTGTGGCACATCATTTTCAAAGTAATATTTTTCTTCATCAGTATCTTTCCACATATTCACATTTTGGAGAGTTTGTTTTTTATAAACCTTTTTTGTTATAACATTCGTGGGGATCCATCTTTCAGTTGTACTAATTTGTTTTATTTTATAGCACGAATTATTAATTATTTTATAATCAATAGCACATGAATTTTGATTTGATAATGTGTTATTAGAATTAGAAATTTCTTCTTTTAAATTAACTGAAGTATCAATATCCCATGCATAAGAAACGTTCTTTTCCCATTTTTGATATTCATTGTTATATCGTGTCTTTGATGTATGACTAACATTGTTGTAATCTCTCCATGTTTTTTCAATATTTATATATTTGATTTCTGTATCTCCACTTTTATCACTTGGTTTACTAGTTGACCAACCATATTCTTTGGAAATTGTTTTACTAGCACTGTCATCTGAAGTTGATTTAAAACCATTAGCAATCCAATATGTTTTATCCTTAGTATCATCTTTTTTATAATAAATAAATGTTCCATTTTCATGTTTAAACCCTTTACTGTTAGCTACCGTTGATTTGTCTTGTTCTAAAGTATCATCATAGTAAATTCTCATACCATCTAAATCTGAATCCCAACCAGGAGCTTCATCAACATAGTAACAAACATCACTAATATTTTCATCTGGCTGAAAATCCATAAACCCTTTATTTCTTTTCCAAAGGTCTAAACATATTTGATCATAATGTTTAGTTGTGTTTTCTTCGTAGTATAATTCTCTATTTGTTGTAAGATTTGTCCATTTGAATTCCCCACTAATAAGTTCTGTACTATTATTTAATGTTAATAACGATTCTTTATTTAATTCTACCCAACGTTCATCTTCAACATAATTTTGTTTTTCATATATAATAAAATCTTGAGTGCTACCATTTTCAATCCAACGTTCATTTTGAGTATTGGTCATTTGTTCACCTTCATATTTAAGTGGCTCATTTGTATCAACCCAAGTTTCTGACAAGTATACTTGTTTTTTATAAAGAAACTTGTCTTTTGTAACTTCGATATAAATCCACCTTATAACATCATTATTTCCATCTTTAATTCCACCAGGTAAGTATTGAGGATAATCATTTAAATCTATCCCATATTCACCATATATTTCTTTTAAATCAGATAATTCTAATATTATTCTATCATCTAAATCAGTGTTATACTGTCCAGCTACTTGTCTTGTTTCTAGCCTATAGGCTTTTTTGGATGAACTAGCTTCTACGTGTAAAAAATTAATAAGTAAAAATAAAAGTATTATGTTTATAAATATAACCTTTTTAAATTTCATAATCCTCACCTTTTCTTTATCTTTAATCAAATATTAGCATTTTTATACAAAAAATTCAACATATTTGGTGAAAAGTGTAAAAAAAAGAGGATTACACTCTGCAATCCTCTTTTTTTTAAATAAAATAATATTTAACAGCTTCCCATATTAATCGAGCAGTTAATATACCAGCCATTACAAAAATAGGAAGTTTTAAATTAGCTTTTGCTTGTTCTTTTTGATGTGCATTATCACCAGCTAATAGATACTTAATAAAATTAAATAAGAATAATACAAATCCAATTGCTAAACCAACCCAAGTTAATACCTCTTCTAGTACATGAACAAACCCCCCTAATTTATCTTGTAAATCATTCAGTGCTTCATTACTATTATCAATATAATCATTTTCCTTTGTTGTTGTAGTTAGAAAAAAAGTAATTTTAAATAAAAACCCATTTAACATATTAAACATATCTACCTTCTCCTTCTATTTTTAATAAGATTTGGATCAAAAGTATCTTTTCTAATATACCATTGTCCTAATTTTTTAACACCTTCACATAACCCAGATTCTAAAGCTCGATACAATTGAATTTTAGAAATTCCGAATACATCACGTATATAACCACTTGTATAATGAATATCGATAAAGTTTTTCAACTCATGATAATCTTTATCCTTTAATCTTAGTTCAAAAACTTCTATATTATTTTCTTTAATATATTTTTTGAGCGTTCTAGAATCAACACCTAATTCATCACTAACATCTTTTATTTTTCTTCCAATAAGTAGATGTTTATTTTTTTCCCATGACTCGTTATAGATAAAATAC
This sequence comes from Mycoplasmatota bacterium, assembly GCA_018394295.1. NCBI lineage: Bacteria > Bacillati > Mycoplasmatota > Mycoplasmatota bacterium. The sequence goes on along the minus strand of CP074574.1, from coordinate 22,445 downwards.
TTATTATTGAAAAACTCATATTTAAATACCCCTTCATTAAGTAATTTATAAATTTGTCTACGTTCAATTTTGTATTTTATCTCTAGTAAACCAACTTCTATCATTGTATTTGAGTTTTTCTTTTGTATCGTTTGAGAAAGTTCTGTAAGCATATCGGCTTTCATATCTACTTCTTTTTGAGTCATGTATAATTTTCCGTTTTTCTTAAATGCCTTTAATTTTCCTGTACGAATAAGAGTATAAATTCTACTTCGTTCTAATGGGAATTTTTCAATTAGTTCACTTATACTATAAATTTTTTCAGTCATATACTCACCACCTTCTTATAGAAAAAAATAAATTAATATCCAAGTTATTGATACTATAGAATTTAATATCAAAATAGAATATGGTTTATTAAAATATATTTTTTCATTATTATCTAATAATTTAATAATTATTAAACCAATTAGACTAAAATAAGTAAGTAGAGTAATGTTGAATAATAATACAAAAGTTGTAATAATTACTACTAATATACCAAACACATAATATAGATTATCTAGATAGAAAAATAATAAAATAAATATTATAGCAAACCAGGAATAATCTATTCCTACAAACAAACAAAAAGTTAATAAAAAGAAATTAATGATAATAATTAACCAGTAATTCTTAATTTTTTTTAAACTTTCAATTTGTAAACTTATTATAGGAATTAAGAATAGCATATTAAAGGTTGTCGATAGTTCTAAACCATATAAGAAAAAAGGTTGAGAAATTATAGCTAGTATTAAACTCCCTATATTGATTATCAATTTTTCCTTCTTTTTGATATTGTTATACGTTTGATAGTAATAATAAATATACATTATAAAAAACAATTGTCCTATATACCTAAGAATTTCAATATCTTTATACATACCGATATTATCACAAATAAAGATCATTGATAGGAATATATACAGTATTAAATTTTTATTACTACTCAATAATACTCACCACCATTCTAAACCCTATTTTATATCATTTTTTTGCAAATTGCAACAAAAACTATAAAAAAGTAAGTTACAATGTAACTTACTTTATAATTTATTATCTTTTGAACATATTCATTTCTAGACTATTATCAAAGCTTTTACTGATTTTTTTTGAGTAACTATAAGATTGTTGTAATTCTCCAACATTCATTCCTTGATTATTTAATTCATTTAACAAAGTTTGAATATGTTCTTCATTTAACATTCCGTTTTCAACACAATGATTCAAACTAATTCCAGCAAATACCGGAGGTAATTCAGCAATTGATTTCTCACCAAATGCAGATTTTTTCAAGTTCTCCAACTTAGCTTCTATTTCTGCTATATGTTCTCTTTCGGCTTTTTTCTTTAATAGTGCTTTATAGTTCATTTTTTCATGTTCTAATTCAAAAGCCTTTAATATTTGGTATGCTCTGTTTCTATTTTCTATTTCAATTGTATTATCATTGTTAATAGCATTGTCTCTTGTATATAATGAATCAGCACTAATTTTTTGAACAAAACCTTTTACTTCAGGCTCTAATTCTAATTCATCGATTAATAAAACAGCTTCTGGTTTTCGTTCGATAATACCTTGTAATTCATCAAAATTTTGATTATCTATACACGATTTAAATTTTTCATTCAGTTTTTCCATTAGAACTTTATGGTTTCGGTTTGTACCTTTAATTGCTTCATCTATTGCACCGACTATATCCCTTTCAATCGGAGAATTTTTTGTATCATATATGAAAGTGCCAACTTCTTGAGGATATGGCATTATTCCTAATACTTTCTTAGGTTCTACACTTGCATGAACTACTAACCTTGATACAGAATCTTCTATGTCCGGTTCGTTGATATCAATATTTTCTATAGAACTAGTTCCATAATGTACACGAATTTTTTGTAAATTTTCAATATGCTTTTCGTCCATTTCTTTTTCGAAATCTTCAAATGATTCTTTTGATGGAGTTGGTGGTGCTTCTTCATCGGTATTATTGACTTGCACTTTTCTTGTTTTAAATGATTGATATTTATCGTTTATGAAATCCCACATTTTAGTAACCGCACGATCTGTATAACTATATTGATTACTTAAACTATGTCTATAAGTGAAAAATTCATCTAAGTCTTTGACTTTTAAATTTGCTTTAAACATCCCAATTCTTAAATTTTTGTTGCTCTCATATCCATGAAGCTCACAATTATTTAAGATTTTATTTGTTTCATCAATAAATTGTGTATTTAACCAGGAATTTTTACCTAGACCTAAAGATAAATAATTATGTTTTAATGCAGTTTTCATATCTGGTGTAATTTGATCAATTTTTCCATCTTCCATATCTTTTAAGATATTTATTTTTGAAATTTCTCTTAATTTATCTTTATCTAGTGGGGATTTTTTTGTTTCCTCCATCAAATACTCTTTGTAATCTTCTGTTAACGAATCGCTATTAAAGAAAGATATTACATCATTTAATTTAAAATCTTGATCAAAAGATTTAAATACATTTTCATTGTTTATAAGAAAAGTTTTATAATCTTCAATACCTTCACGAAGGTTTTTCAAATCTCTTAAAAAATTATTTTTAACTTCTTTCTCAATATCTTGTGTTTTTAAATAAGCTTTTACATTTGATAACGTAAATGATGTAACTAATCCTTGTTGAGATAAATCACTAATGATTTCATTAAATAAAAAATTATTACCAAATATGTCCATACCAGCGTGGAATTGTTGTCTCTTTACTAAATCTAATTTCATTTGTGTTGTGGCAAACTTTTTATCAAATTCATTTTGAGCATTAGCCATCGCTTTAAAATAACTAATTAGAATATCCTCTAATCCTAAAATAAATCTTTGCATTGAGTTCAATACTAAATCCAAGTCTCTTTCACTCATTTAAACCTTCTCCTTTCTATATATTAAAATATAAATCATTCATTTCTTTTTGAAAATTTTCTCTTCCGACATCTTGAATTGTCTTATAGTGACTTGTATAATATTTGCGTTCGATTTTTTCAGCAAATGCTTCTCTAGATACAATGCCATCTGAATTTAAACTTTTATAGAATTCTTGTTCTACGTTGAATACTATCATCTCTTGTTCTTCTTTACTTACATTACCAGCAATATGAGAACCGAATTTACCTCTCATAGTATAAATACCATTTATTAAATCCATACCATTAAATAATTCATTAAATTTTAAAAACAAAGTAGCTAATTCATCTGTATGTTTAGAATAATTTTCATTAGTTTCTTCAATAATTGGTAACCATTTATTTAAAAATATTTGTTCATCTACAGTTCTTTGCTCCCTTAATTGTAATTCATTTATATGCTCATATAAATCTTTTAATCTCGCTATAACTCCCATATAAGAGATTCGATTTCCCACATCTCTAACTAACATAATTCCTGCATAATAAAAAGCTCTATTTTCTGGTAACTTCATTTGATTAATAAAATGGACATACTCCCGGTCACCATAATAACTTTTTTCATTAAACTTTTGATTCATTCTTCTACTTGTATCCCACATAAACTCTTTTTGTTCATTTGTCATTTCCTTAACATAATTTTGCCAGGTTTTAACATTTTTTTTCTTTCTCATTTTCGATCTCCTTTTAAAACCGAATTTACGCTTCATATGGCCATTTCCATTTCCACCTAAAACTATTATCAAAAATAAAATAACTAAAATTATAATCCATTTCATATCATTCACCTCATAATGGTTATTCTATAACATAAGTATACCATTTATTGTGAAATAAAACAATTTATATCGTATTAAAATCGTACGATATTTTATATTTTGTCAATTAATATTTGATTTTTTCATGTCATCACCTCGTTAATAATAGCTTACTAAAATGATACCACACCCAAAAACAAAAAGCAATAAATAAATCTGCACCCATTGAAAAAGGTGTGTTTTTATGTATTGCAATTGTAGTTATTTTCATTCAATTGTAGTGCATATGTAGATGTTAGTTAATAATTGTATTGCAAATGTAGTTATTTTTGTTACTCTTCCCCAAATGCTTCTGGACAACAATATTTACAAATAACAACTTCATCCTTAACTTCTTCATCAAAAATAGCTTTTGTTTCTGTATATTCTCTTTCTATTTCACACACATCACACATTGCTCTTTTGTTTGTTAAATAATTGTACAAATGACTTTCAAATTCTGTACTAGAATCGCCAGTAAGAGTAAAGTCAATTAGATTGAATAAGCTTTCTTTCCACTCTTTTTCAGTTAATGCTTCAGACTCTCCACTAATATAGTCATTCCAAAAGTTCCCCTCATATTCAACAAAAGCATTAATTAGATCATCATAATATCTATTAGCATTTTTAGTTACAAAATCTTTTAATTTTTGTAGGTTGTTCTCAATAAGATTGGAAAAATTAATTTTTATACTTAAGTTTTCATCATCAGGATTTAAAAATAATCCAAGAATAGAACAATTATCAGCTACCCATTTACTTATTTTATTTGGTGATAAGTAATATATAATATCTTCATCACCATTTAAGTAGCCATTACCATCATTCGTATATGTTTCATTATCATAAAGATTTAATTTGACACCTGGTTTGACAAATTGTAAAAAATCAATCAACTTCATTTCTTTAGCCATATAAAACACCTTTCTAATACAAGATACTTATATTATATACTCATATGAATAAATATGCAATTAATTGTATAAATAAGACACTAGGAGTGTCTTATTTTAATACCACATCTCATTTTTCTAAACAGTTCGAACATCCACCAATATCATATATTTCATCATTGTTAAATAAACTCATTTGTGTGAAATTATTATCCCTCTTTAAATCTCTTAACGTATATGGTTGTCCTTTACGCTTCATAAAACTATATTTTTTTACAGATGGATTTTCTAAACTACCATACATAACATTAGGTGGTATATATAATTTAGGCTTATTGACTTTTCCATCAAAGTAATCCATATAACAATCATCAAGTTCTTTGTATAATAAGGCTTTATCTTCATCATCTAAATCTAGTTTTTTTATGTGGTGATAACTGCTTACGAAAATTTGTAAATGCCTTTCCTGGCACATTAATTCTTCAAACATTTTCGGTAGTTTGTCTTTAAGGAGTTTAAAATGTTTAACACCAGCCTTAAAACATTTGCCTGAACAATTGTTATGCGAAAAGCCTAAATTATATAGTCTTGGTCTTTTAATATCATATTTTTGAAAATAGAAATCATAATCAAACACATCATCAACTAATGGAAACTCTACTTTATAAGGAGACCAATTTTGTTTTATAGGTTCTACTCTACGCATTTCAGTAAAATCAATTCCAAAATATAATATTGTATCCTCAGCCTTTTTAAACAAATCATTTTTTAAGTATTGTCCATTATGCCATTGGTGTAATACCGGTTCTTTATCTTTTTTAAAATAGTCTTGTGCTACCTTCATTTTTAAATATTTGCTACAATTTCCAAAACGAGAATTAAATAGTATTTTTTGTTTAGCCATTAATTGTATCGGAGTTGTATTTGCACTATGATATAAAAGTGGTAATTCTAGTTTATCACTCGCTTCAAAAAGAAATCTATATAAGTCTTGATCTTCAATCAATGAATCGGTGAAATATAAGATCAAATTATCATTTGGGTAAGTTTCCTTTAAATGACAGGCAACAACGAAACTTCCTTTTCCCCCACTAAAAAACACTACCCTATTCATCATCATACCATCCCTTCAAAGCTTAAGCTATTTGAAATAAATTTGTTTGATTAATAATATGTGGTTGTATAGATACAGTTGATGTAATCACTTTTATTTTTTCTTCATTTAATTTTTTTAAATATTCGATTTGATTAAAATTCAAAGATTCATTAAATCCTGTTTCTTCAATACCACCAGTAAAAATTAATGTATCATTAATTTTAGAATTCCACCAAACGTAAATACCATTTTCTAAAGTACTTCCAGACATATTCCAATTATAATTAACATTTAAGTATTTGCGAATTTGACATTGCTTAATTGTTTTGAAATATATCTCGTTTTGTTCTGATTGTTTAATAGCAATTTTAATAAATTTTTCAGAATTCATTAGTGAGTTATTAGCTACAATTGAAAATAAAATAATATCTTCTTCATTTTCACATGTTTCTTTTACTATTTTAATAAATTCATGATCTTCCATTTCCATGTTCCAATTTTCGAACCCCCAAGTAGCTACTAAATCTTCAGTATCAGTGTTCCAAACTTCAAACCCCATTTCGTCTTTGACAATTTCATATTGTCCATTATTAGCTATAAAATAATTGTTCATTTTTCATTCTTCCTTTCATTTATAAGCTTTGCTCTTTATTCACACTAATCATTGTTAATCTTTCAGCATTGACTTCATTTTTTTCATTAAGAGAACCTTTAATCCCAATAGTACTACCGACTTTAAAACCAGCATTCAAAATCTTCTGTGCTAGTACTTCATTTATTACTACATTTACATCTATTAACTCTTGGCTAGTATTACCTTTTGTTGTAGTAAGCGTAATTTTATATCCAACTTCTAATTTATTCACACTAGACATTCTTCCGACAAGTATAACCTGGTTTAACATCATATCCACATCCTTTTATTAAATCATTTGTATAAATGATACCACACCCAACGACAAAAAGCAACAAATAAAAACACACCCAAAATAATTAAGTGTGTTTTATATGTATTGAAAATGTATTGAAATCAATGGAGATGTATTGCGTTTGTATTGCTAAAAAGATAATTCTTTATTGTTTGATTTGAATAATGAATTGTTATAATCGTAAATAAGAAGGTCTAAATGATTGATAATCTCTTCATTATCATAATCTGAATATGTGAGTCTTTGAAGCAATAAATCAAAAGAATTCCGTATTTTAGGATATATTTCTATTTGTTTTTCTAATTCTTCTAATTTTTCAATCAATTCATTATCTTCTGTGAAGGCTTGTGTGTTAACAATATTTTGAATATTTTCTACTACTTTTGTAAACTTTAAATAATCAACTAAAGTAATAACCTCTTGTGTTGGTTCTATAATTTCTTCGATAAACGCTGTAGTTTTAGTTCCATCTTCAAATTCAATTTCTATCATTGGAAATAGTTCTTGATCAATATCCGGTTGTTCTATTATACGATTCATTTTAAATGTATAATTTGTATATTTCAACCAATTTGAATCAGTTGTCTCAAAATATTTCTTTTTGAACTGTTTAAAACTTTTTAAAATTTCTTTTTTAATTATACTTTTCTCTTCAAATTTTTTTAAAGAATCAATAATGTATTCAAATTCCCCACTATAATCAATATGTATGTATTTTTTATTTTCGTACTGTTCTACATAAAACTTTAATTCATTCATAAGTGAAGTTTTAATTTTGGGTATATCCTGTTGTACATCTTCTTTAAACCACAAGTCATCATTCACTATTTGGTACTTATAATCATATAGTTTTCCTAATTCTAATAATAAGTTTACTACTTCTTCTTTCAAATTTTTCACTCCTTCATTTAATTCATTAATATAACTTTTTCTTCTCTCTTCATTACCTGGTATTAATCGCTTTAGCTTCTTCACTAGTAGTAATTCAAATAATCTGTAATATAAACTTTCTTACCAATTTCATATTCATCCATACCATTTTTCCGCCATGTAATAATAACGTTATCTATACAGCTAATTCTCTATTATATTTTTTATACCCCATATTAAGTAAAGCTAATTCGCAATCCTCATTTTTAACGCATACCTCTAACAAATAGCGTTTAATATCTTCCGTTTCCCCTTTAGATAATATTTTTAAATCATTAATCACTTCGATCACCAATGAACTGGTTATTGTTTTATCATTAAAGTCAATGAGTTTATTGTATGAAATGAAATTATAATCCAAATAAAAACCCAACCATCTATCAAAGTTCATATTATTAAAAGTATTAACAACATCTTGCCACGATTCAAAATTGTATTGATTTTTAAAATAATTATGAAAAGCAAATATCATAGACTGTAATTTATATATTTCATTATACTCTTTAATATTAAACATATTTCCTAAATTATCGGCTGATAATGTTAATATTTGTCTTTCTACATTTGTTCTATCACAGGAATTATCTAAATAAGGAAAATAAAGTTTAATCCAATTATCTGTCATTAATTTTAATTCATCAGTATTTGATTTTTTGATTACATAATTAGTTAATTCATCATAAAAATACCTTTTTTCATCCAATTTTATTTTTTTTGAAGTTTTAAAATTAATCAATTTTTCATAATTTAACTCACTTCCAATTGTATTCTTTAAAAACAAAGATAGTTGTTGTTCATTCATTTCATATAACACCTTTGTTATATTACTCTTCAGTGAATCATCATACTTATAATTCATATACTCACCCATCCCCTCAGAAGTATTATAAACAAATGATACCACACCCAAAAATAAAAAGCAACAAAGAAAAACACACCCAATTAAATTGAATGTGTCTTAAAAAATATACTATCAAGTCTAGTTAGTTTATTTGGATTATTTATTATCTTTATCTTTGCTTTTTTCTGCTAGTTCTTCTAATGGGGTTTTTCTTGGTCTAGCATTTCCACTATCACATCCACCACGTTCTTTTTCTTTGTCCATAATAAAAATCCCTCCTTATATCTATATTATATAAAAGAAAACATCTAAAATCAACAAAATATTAAAAAACATGCCCGAATTGTATGGGGGTTTTTTGCTTCACTCTTCTATGGTAATATTTTATTTATATTTCTAATTAACTCTAAATCTTTCATTATATCATCATCAGTTTTTGTTTTTAATAAGGTTATGGTTTGTTGCGTTTGTTCAAATTCATCTGTTAAAATATCAACTTTATTGTTAGATTCTTTAATTTCAACAAGAAGTTCCCCTCGCTTTTTTTCTAAGGCTGTGATATACTCATATCTTTTAGTAACATCAAATTTAGACATTTTGTTCTCCTTTTAATTATTTTTTTTATTATTATCAAAAATAAAATTTATTCGATTTGTTTCCATATTATATTTAAGTCTTGCACTAAATTTAGTATCTTTCTTTGATTTGAATCCTTTTATTAATGATGTTGGTTTTAAAGTAAGAATTTGGCCAACAATTTTTTCTGTAATAAGTTTATCACATATGTATTTCGGTATATAAAAATCACAATCTCTATTTATACACACATATGCTTTTTGTAATTTTTTCAAATGACTTTTACATTTAGGACAATATCCTAAATCTTCTAATTTTACTTCTATTAACTGTTGTTCTAAATCTCTAAATTCATTTACAATATTGTAACAATGATCTTCAATTTGTGACTCTAATTTTTTTAAGTACTGTTCATTGAAATTATTGTTTAATTTATTTAATTCTAGCTCCATATTTGCTGTAAATTCTGGTGTCTTATAAAGTTCCAGTTTAGTTTTTTCCATCATATACCAGCCTTTTGAAGTTAGGTATATCGCTCGTTTTTTAATTTCAATCAATTCATTTCTTTCAAGGGCTGGTATAAATGTGTGTTCAGTTGCCGGAGTTCCAATTCTGAATCCTTTAACTAATGATTCTTCATATTCTCCTTCTTTTTTTTCGAGAGGATTTTTCATGAAGTTCAATATACTAGCAGTAGTATATCTTGAAGGTGTTTTCGTTTTATGTTTAGTTACATTCGAACTTTCAACAGGGATTAAATCACCCTTATTGACAACCGGAAGAGTAAACTTTGTTTTGGATACTACATCTTTCGATTCAGCTAACCAACCTTTTTCGATGATTATTTCTTCTTTAATTTCAAATTCATGACCAAGTTGATCATGAAAAATATAATGTCTTTTTTCAGCAATTGCACTCGCCATAAATGATTGTATAAATCTTTCTTTAATTGTTATATAAACCAAATCAGCTTTTGCATTTTTTCCATACTCAAACTCACTTAACGTTGGTATTATTGCATGATGTGAAGATACCAATTCATCATTAAAATTTTTACTAGCAAAAAATGTTTTTTCATCTATGGTATCACCAGTATATTTTTTATATGTTTCTAACACTGACATTTTTTGAGATTGATTCAAATAATTAGAATCTGTTCTTGGATAAGTAATATAACCTTTCTCATATAACTCTTTTTGCAATATCTTTTGCGTTTGTTCTAAACTCATATTGTGTTTTTGGTTCATATAATAGTAAAGGTCTGTAGTTGAAAATAATTTAGGTGGGTTTTTATACTCTTTGTTTTGAATTACATCAGCTACAGTTAAATAACCACATGTATTAATATTGTTTGCTATGTTTTGAACGTATTCTTGATCCAGGATATAGTTTTTGTTTTGATCAATTTTCATTACTATATCCCCTATTGAACTCTTAACAGTCACACCATAATAATTATGACTTTTAAAGTTTTTGATCATGCTTTCTCTTTTGTAGAGTTCATAAAGTATTGCTAATTGAACTCTACCACTGCTTAACCATTTTTGGTTATTACCTAATTTAACTGTCAAACATCTTGTTAGAGTATCTCCTAAATAATAATCCATTTTGCTTCTGAATTTTCCAGCTTCTTCTAAACCCCGATAATCATTTATATTATCAATATTATTAAATGCTTCAACCAAAGATTTTTTATCGTAAGAATTTAGAATCAGTCTACTAATAGGCTTTGGTTTTACACCTTTTGGTAGTGTACCACTATAAAATGTATAAATGAGTTTAAATATGACTTCGCCTTCTTTATCAAAATCACAAGCATTGATAATTTCTATTACATCATCACGATCCATTAATTTTTTTAGTAAAGCTAATTGAAATTTGTAATTAATCTTTTCACTTTTTTTAATTTTATATTTTACATTTTCCAAAACTGGTAACAAGTTAAAATCAAATGGAAAAGCATATATAGAATTAACTTCATCCCATTTTTTGAATTCAAATAAGTGACCAAATGCCCACGATACTATGAACTCATTGTTTTCATAATAACCATAGGCAAAATTATCATTTAATTTAAAACGTTTTGTATTAGTCAAATTAGGATGTGTAACAACTTGCTTAGCTACAGAAGGCTTTTCACATATTATTAATTTTTTCGCCATGCAGTCCCCCCTACATTTATCTCCCTACCATATTTTGGTAGGGAGAATTATATAATCATTTAATAAAATCATTAATCATACCATCTAATTCCTGACTTCCTACGAATTCATCCCTTCGTGATTTGAAATCTTCTGAAGGAGAATTAGGAGTTGATAGAGTCGCATAATCTTTGAATAATGTAATTATTGTAGAATTAACTTCATCTATTAACTTATTCATTTTTGTTTCTAACATGTTATTAACTATTGTACTAATTGTTCTTGATATTCCAATATCTATCTGTTTTTCAAAATTATTTAAAAACTCCTCTAATCTCTTATCTATTAATTCAGCATAATCAAAGTTGTCATTATGAGAATTTATTTCAACACCTTCTAGGTTAATCTTAGCTTTTAATACTTCTTCTACTTTTTGTAGGATATTACTAGTTTCATTATTTTTCATTTGATAAAATTGAAACAATTTTAATATCCCTTTCTTCTTCCCATTCTCTTCTAAATATTTAATTAATTCTTTGTCAGTATGATCATTCAATCTCAACGAGATTGGATGATCATACTTTTTATCTTTGCTATCCATTTATAGTCACCCTTAATGCCACGTTTGTCTTGCTAAGATATAAAAGCCTATTGCATTCGCCATTTGTGGATTTTCTACAAGAGATATTCTATCATCATTTCTAAATATATTTTGCATTGCTTTGTGTAACATGATAGAACCGCCACCGGTTATATAAATTCTATAAAAATTATCTAAGTTTATTCCTGTATTAGATATACGAGAGATAATTTCTCTAGCAAAATCCAATTGTACTTCCTCTTTAATATTTTTTATGTTATAACTTTTTAAACCATGTGGAGTTTCTATAATATCGGTTTCTCTTACTTTTAAATCCAACTCGTATAAACTATTATAATAATATTTTACTTTTGACTCTGGATGTTTATTTTGAATTTCATCCCTTAAATTCTTATTGAAATCACTCATAGCCAAATTTATTGTATCCTTTTCTTTTGGTCTACCACCAACCATAGTTAGGAGATCGGTACTGCCCCAACCAATGTCAATTACACAGAAGTCATTTTTCATTTCATTTTTGTTTTTTACTGTGCCATTTTCATTGAACCAAGATTTTATTAATGTACCTACGGGCTGGGCTACAACTTGGACATGAGTAATTGTAAATGTTCTCTTAACGTTTGATGGGATTAGTTTTACAGTATGAGTTCCTTTTAAGTTATTGATAATATCCTTTTTAATTTCTTCATCATCACTGTGAGAACTTGGTGTGCCAGTAAATAGTCTGATTTCTTCATCATCACGTTCTACTAATTGACTTAACGCAAAAATACATTCCCTTTTAAATTCTGGTGTACTATATCTTGTAATACTTTTAGAACCAGAACCACTGTTATCAACAAAACCAACTTCGTAAACTTGACCTTCGTATTCCGCTATAAACCCCTCATTATTTTTAATAAAAGAACCTTCAAATGTTTTTGTTACTGCTTTAACTGTATTCGGATATAGAAGGCTTTTATTATTTGCATAGCCCTTAATCGAACTATTTGCAACCTCTAAACCAACTACACGAATTATTTTACCATTAGAATTGTTATATGACATTCAACCTCACCTTTCTTATACTTTTTATTTCCGTTTCCTATTATATCCTAAATCGGAAATGATTTCAATACAAATGCACTACATTTTTTCAAAAAACAATACAAATTAACTACAAACACATATTATGTATCAAAATTTTCAATACAAATTAACTACAAAATTCTACAATTTTATTGAGTTTGGTACCTTTTCAATACAAACGCACTACATTAAGCTTGACAAAACAATACAAATTAACTACAAATAGGATATTTATCTACTATTATTTATGGTCTCCCCCATTAAATGGTGGTTAATCTGTTGTGTGAGTTGCCTAAAAAGTTCATTTGTATATTTTTCTAACACAGATATTGTTTGATTCTCTACTCTATCAAAGGATTTCTTGATCTCTTGGCCAACAATCTCTTCAACATTTTGCTTAATAGATGTTTCGATGATCTCTTTAAGCTGATTTTCATTAAAATTATTGACCAACTTTTGTAATTCCTTAGCTTTTTTAACCTCTTCATACAGTTCAATAAAAGCTTTTTTGGGGGTTCTATCTTTGATAAATTGTATGTATTCATCATCAACACGAGGTAGAAAAGTCATTGAGAATTGTTTATATTCTTTTCTGTCTTTATTATTTGGCATTAATTAACTCTCCTTTCAGTTTATTCATATTATCATTATACTTCTATCTAAAATAAATAACAAGTGGAATCATACGCTAATCATACGATAACATTGTTTAATATCTCAATAAGTTATTTGTTTGCCTTACCCTACCCCTTTCTCCAAAGTATTCGTTATCATTATTTTATACACTGTAAGCGTTATCATAAAAAATATTGTGTATGTAAAAAGGGGTATAAAACTGTGTATTTTTTTAAAAATCGGTAAAATGATATATACTTACGAATTTGGCTTGCCAAATTACATAAAAACAGGAAAATACAGTATGAAATAGTGTATTTTCCTTATCTTGCGTGAAAATAAAGTGTATATACGCAAAGATTTTTTAATCTTTCCGTTATTTTTATACAATTTAATACAAATTTAACCGGTATTTTCTTTAAGAAAATCCCAAAATATAGTATAATTATGTTATAAAATGATTAAATATGGCCAGAAAGGATTGGTTTACATGGCAAAAACAAAAAATAAGATCAACCTTAGATTATCTTCAGAAGCCTATCAAGTTCTAAATGATTATAAATCATATGGTTTTCAATCCAAAAATGATCTAATCATGGAAGCTGTTAATCGATTTATAATAAAACGCAATTTTATGGTTTTAATCAATTCTACTTTACAAACATTTAACGATGTTTATAACAATGAAATCGGACACACGTTAACAGCATTAGAAGATTTATTAAAAGAAACTAATTTAATGCTTCTCAAAAACAAAAGAGTCTTTTTAAATGATTTTTTAAAGCAAAAGAAAATTGATTTAGATTGGAGTCGAAAATTGAAAAAATATCTAGATGAAGCAAATGAGGAAATTAATTCAAGTAATGAAACAATTAGAAATTTAGTGAGGGATTATAATGGAAGAAAATAGTATCACCACATCTTTTGAAGAAGAATTTATCATGTTACTAAAATCATATAGAATCTATGGTTTTAAATCAAGAAGAGAATTAATTGAAACTGCTCTACTCGACTTTCGAGATAATTATGAAAAGAATGTTATTCAAGAAATGTTCCAAAATGTTCTTTTTAATAGAATGTTGGATAATTTGAAAGTATTTGAAAAACACGTTATATTAGCTTCAGAAAATATTATCTCCTTAGATTACTTATTTGATATTTTGTTTTATAAAGGTGGTTTTAATGATAAATTACAAGAGAACCCAGACCAGCTTACAATTGAAATAGAACAATCTAGAGTTCAAACATTACATAAAATGATGGATATTATTCAAAATGTCAATGGTGGGATGAAAGATGATCGTTAAAATTAGATATAGAAATGTGAATCCAAAAGATAACTTTATGGGCGATTATATGAAATATATTGAAAAAGGCGGTAAATTATCTTTAGATACGAAAGAATCATTATTTAAAGACTCTTTTGGAGATGTATTTAAACAAAAATATAATAATAATGAGGATAAATTCGCTGAAGATTTAAGTGATAATTTTTTAGAAGATTATGAAGAATATATAGAAAATCGGAAAGGAAGCCAGGTATTATTTTCAGATGTAGGAATTGATATAAACGAAATGAAAAATTCATTTAGTAAAAAATCATCCGGAGTTGTTTACTTCCCTATAATAAGCCTTAAGGAAAACGAAGCTTTACAATATAACTTTACTCAAGAAGTAATGATTGAAAAAGCTAGAGAAATCGCTCACATGTTTAAAAGAGATTTAAAATTAGATTCATCTACATTTGAATGGATATGTGCCTATCATGAAAAGCCGGAGGAAAATCAAAATCCAGAAGCCGGTAAAATGCCACATTTACATTTCATGCTTTATTCACCTAATCAAGTAGATGGATATCACCCAATTACATACATAAACAAATTAAGAAAAAAAGCCATTGATATTTTTTATCGAGAACATCAAAAAGCTACTTTAGAAAAAAGAGAAGAAAAAATCAAGGAAATCAAAAAATTTACAGCTGATAAAAAATTATACCAGGAGTTTAAGGAAAGACTTGATACACTCTACACTACTCTCGTAGATGTGAATAAGGGAAAAGGAAAAACCCAGTACAAAGCTTTAGAAACAAATAGAGATATATTGATACAGATTAAGAAAGATTTACATTCAAATAAAACATTAAGTGAACAACAATTAGACTTTCTTGATAAAAATCAAATCGATAAAAACATCGAAGAAATAGATAGACATATTAATTTATTTAATAACTTATTTAATCAAGTATCATCTATTATTAATGATGTGATCCTTAAAACACCACCTTATGATAAAGTGTATAAAGAATATATTGATTTTTCAAAAGAATTACGAAGTATTTATGGAACCGGAAAATTTTATGAAAAATTGATTAATGATGATAAAGAAAAGATATTTAACAAACTTAAAAACGTAGTTATTCGAATGTCTATATCGAAATATATTGAGTCAAAAAATAAATATTATATTAATGAAGAACGATTCTTAAATACAATGTTTAATGGTTTTCCATTAATAAAATTAAACAAAAACCAATCTACAGATATTTGTAGTAAAATAACAAAAGTCTTGTTTACACTAGATTATGATTTAGATAAAATTAAAAATACTTTAGATCATTTTATAAAAGAAAAAGGTCATTCAAAATACATCAAATCAACCATTGAAAAAAAATATAAAGATTTAACAAACGACAAGACCGAATTAAATTCAAAAGGTAAAGCTTATAAATTAGATATAGATGAAATAAAAAATTTAACTAATGTATTAGATAGAACTAAATTAAATGCATGGCAATCTTTTTATAGAAATCAAAATGAAGAATACCTAAATAAACAAGTAGACAATTTACAAAAATACGTTGATTATAGTTTTATCAGCTCATTTAGAAGTTTTCTTCATCCAGTTCAAAGCGATCATTGGGATTTAATCAAAGCAGAAAGAAAAGTATTAAAAATGGATTACTTAGAAGAAATGAAAAAGAATCGTATTCAAAGATTATTATCTTATGGTATCGATATAAGAATTTAAATTGTGAAGGGAGAAAAAATGAAGAAAAAACGATTTAAACACTTTGTTATATTGTATGGAATATTGTTATTTATTCAATTATTAATTCTACCCTATCTGATAGAGTTAGTAGGATCAATTTTAGGGCGGAATCCAGAGCCATCATTTTATTTATTCGGATGGTTTAGAATGATAGGTAATCAATTATTTTTAACACTAGCTGGTGTAGGAAATTTATGGTTAATTATTGGTATTGTATATTTCGTATATCGAGACGGAGTTTCTTTTAACTTAGACTCATCTGAAAATGAAAGACCAAAGTCAAGTGGAACCAGTGAATATGGTTCAGCTAGAGAACAAACACCAAGAGAAATGAAAGTTAATTATTCAGAATATGAAGTAGGTGAAGATTTATCGACAAAAGTTTATCCCAAAAATAAAAGTAAACCTATGTCATCTAATGGTGGTATGATACTTCATTCTGAATTGAAACGTGGAAAAGTAAAAACTTTTATAGATCGTGATGATGTTCATACAATTGTAATTGGTACAACAGGTTCTGGAAAAACTAGAAGATTAGTTATACCTAGTATAGAAGTATTAGCAAACGCTAGGGAATCAATGATATTAACTGATCCTAAAGGTGAATTATATTCAATAATGGGTGGCTTTTTAAAAGAAAAAGGTTTTGAAGTAATATTGTTAGATTTTCGAGATACTAATCGTGGGAATCAATGGAATATTCTCGAATTAGTAAATGAATACATGGACAATGTAAATAAATATACATATCAAAAATCAGCTATCGATTTTATCAATAATTTATTAAATAAATACTCAAAAGAAAACAAACCAGTATTAGAAATATTAAAAATAGCCGAAGAATTTGCAAATAACCAAATTGAAGAATTACAAGATATTATTTATTCTAGTGAAACAACAAAAACAAAAGATTGGAAAAATTACAATACAGCATTTCAAACTTTAGAAATAACTAGTATTATTAATAATATTGAGTATAACGAAGAAAAAAATATGTTCTTATTACAAGAAAAAATGATTGAATCTTATAATAAATTAATTAGTAGTTATAAACTCGAAGCACAAAGTGATGATTTCAAAAAAAAATATTATGAAAATAAAATTAAATTAATTGAAGCCTATATAAAAGAGGTGGAAAATTTAAAAATTGTAGAAGGTAAACCTCTGTTAACAGTTTCAATTGTTCAAACATATTTTTCTACTCTTTTAATAGAGTTACAATCCAATATTGATTTGTATGAAGCAAAAGCATTTGAAACAGCCAATGATATAGCACATGTACTTGTATTTGGTAAGCAAACAGATAGAATGACTGAACGCATTTGGTTAGATGGCCAAAAGTCACTAATTGCTTCATTAATCCTATTCGTATCAAGAGAATCTACAAGTCAAAATGCTCGACATATGGGAAGTGTATATACCATATTGGCCACAAAAGGTATTACCGTACGTGGAACATTTGGAAGTGATATAACTTATCTCGATAAATTAATGGATGAATTACCGGATAATGATATTTGTAAAAAAGCACTAGCTCCACTAAGGGTAGCTGGTGACAAAATGAAAACATCCTTCTTAGGTTCAGCTACAACTACCCTATCTTTATTTGCAGATCCAAACATTGTAGAAATGACTTCTAAATCATCCATTAAGTTAGATACAATATCTACAAAACCTACAGCAGTATTCCTGGTTATTCCGGATGAAAGAGATACCAGAGATTTCTTGCCAATTCTATTCATAGATCAAGCCTATACAAAGTTTGTTGATATTGCAAATAAACAACCAAGTCAAAGATTACCTATTCGTGTCAACTGTTTACTAGATGAATTTGGTAATATGCCTAGTTTTAATTCTTTTACAAAAAAACTTACCGTTTCTCGTTCTAGGAGAATTAGATGGTTTATGATCATTCAAGATTTTAGACAATTAGAAGCTTCATATAAAGAAGATGAAAAAACAATCAAATCAAACTGTCAATGGATTTATCTATTAACATCCGATAGTAAAACAGCTGAAGATATTTCTAAACGATGTGGTACTTATACTACTCTAGTTGAATCAAGATCAAAAAGTGCAAGTGAAATTAATAAATTAAGTCATTCAGCTTCACTTCAAGTTCAAAAGAGAGAATTATATTTACCCGATGAATTAATTAAATTTCAAATTGGTGAAGCTTTGATATTGACACAAAGACTAAATCCGGCTAAAACTAAGTTGATTGATATTTCTGAATACCCTTATTTTGATAAAGTCATAGAAACACAAGATTTAAACGAATACGAACCAAGACCTAGAATCACAACAAAATACTTTAACCCTGATCCAACTGAATTTAGTTCAGTTATTACATCATTTAACAGCGGACTACTCTTCTATGACTTATTTGTACAAAAAGTAATTATGAATAAAGAAGCTAATAATAGTCCTTTAAATGAAGTTGAAACAAATGAGTATAGTGATGAAGAATTAGAAAGACAAACAAGCGAAGCTAGAGCATATTCTAAAAAACGAAGAAGAAAACGAGATAACACTCAAAGCAAAGATGAACCTTCTAAAAAATCCATTAAAACCGATGAAGATGGTGTTGTCATTGATGATGTAGATGAAGATATAAAAAATGTTGAACTAAAAACCAAGAAAGAAAACGAAGATTCATCAGAAGATAATAATGACAACGATAATCCATTTGATGGTGAATCTATTGAAGATATATTAACCGATACTGCACAAATTGGAGAATGTTTAGACGATAATAATGATGAAATAGACCTAGAAAATTTAAATGATGAAAATAATAATCCAATTGAGAAAAAGCAAAAAATAGTAACTGGTAGTAAAAACTCTACATCTAGTACAAGTGATCAAATCCATAAAAATAATGAAGATATAAAAGCTAAAGTACACACAAAAGAATATAAGTTAGAAAGAAAAGATGAATTTGATATTAAAGATGAAGATTTTCAAAAAAATTTAAAAGAAATAAATTTAACTAATAAAATAGTTAATAAGAAAATACCTTCTGAAGATATTCAAACTAAAATCAGTTATGTAGAAGGCATTTTAAAAGACAATAGTAAAGATGAATAATAAAAAAGATCAGGTATAATACCTGGTCTTTTGATATGCCTAAATATCTTTTAGAGAAACATTTTATTCTAAACTACTTCATCTATAATAATCTCAATTAATTTATTGAAAAATAATAATTTATCTATATAAAAGTGTATACCGGCATGTTTATCATTAGATTTTCTCAAATCCTTAATACAATATTGTATTCCTACTTTACTAATTTCAAAATTTTTCGTTACAAATGGTCTGTAATGATTAATTTCATCAATACTATTTGGAACATTACTTTCGATATAATTAATACAATTGTTTAATAATATACAGTATTTATTTGAAAATGTAATTAAACTCATATTACCTTTAGTCATTGTTTACCTCCACTTTATATTTTGGGTAATATTTTATTATAAAATCTATAGCTTTCATCCCTAAAGCGTTAGCTATTAATTCACAATCTCCCAACTTCAATTCATTAATGTACCTATTATTGAACTCTTGAATAGTAGTACGTGGAATACTTGTAATTTGACTTAATTTATACATGGAAATACCATGCTCTTGACAAATGATTTTTAACCAATTCATTTACATCATCACACCTTACTAATTGTCATTTGATTCTATCAAATTATATACATACCCATCAAATGTATTATTTCCAACGATTAACCTATCTTGATATATCTCTTCTAATGCTGTTGTAAGTCAACTTTTATGGACACTATAGAAAATGATTTTATACTAATCTTATATTGTCTAAATAAGTATACAAAATCTTATTATCATCTGTTTCAATGCCGACTTTTGTTGTCCATCCTCGCCAAACACTTTGAGCAAAATGTTGTGTCTTCAAAGAAATAACAATACCTCTTGTACCTATAGGTAATTTTCTACCTTTATACACTTCTACATCTTTACCAAAAAATTTTTGATGATCACTTATTTCTGTTACAGCTTGTAAGTTATCTTTTTTTATCATGAACATTCTCATATTAGAATATTCTTCATCCGTATATCTTCTATTTTCTAAACCCATTATATCACCCTTTCATTTATAGCTATCTCATCAGTACATGGAACCCATCACATGTAGACTTCCGGATGAACCGGACAGTTTCGAATTAATTAATAAGAATTTATTTCTTCAACATTTCCTTGTTTTTTTAAATCGATTAAATCATTATTTAGTTCATGTTCATTTACAATATCACAATATTCATCATAGTTAGATGTTTCTTGATAACTAGGTATATCTATAAATTCACTTTCTAACAAAACTAAATATGTTATTTTTCCACTATCATAATATCTAGTTATTAATTGATATTTACTCATATTTATCTCCCCTTTTTATTATATAATATCTATATAAATTATACGACGATATATCGTCTTTGTCAAGTATATATTTATTTATGATATTAACAAAGTATATTTTAGAGAATACTCAATGAATAATATCTCGCTATGCGTACCATACTAAAAATAGGAGTGATTATATGACAAAAAATAATGATAAATCATGGGTGAATGAAATGTGTCAAGACTATAATACTAACCCTTATCAAATACATAAAAAAAGTAAAATTAAAAAATCGACTATTTATAGTGCTAAGAATAGAGGTTCTAGACTTAATAGTGCTGAATTAATCGATAAACTTGAACAAGCTGGATTCGATACAAAAAAATATAGATAAAAAAGTATATCAATGTATTACATTTGATATACTTTTTATTTTTATCTTTAAACACCCACCCACTCACCTACTCTTTAATTATGTCTATATTTTCGCAAAATTACATTCATTATTAATTAAGTAGGTGGGTAGGTAGGTCTAGATATCTAGAATATTACATACAATTATATTAGGTGGTACGCATTGCGTACTTAATAAACCTAGATTGGATGTGATAAAATGGATCATGAATTTAAAATAAAGTGTATAAACAAAATCCAATATTTAATTACTAAGTTTCAACTTCAATTAGAATTTAAAACGTATATCGAAACATCATCTATGTGTAAATTCGATATGATCACTTTAGGACACACAAAAATAAAAGATATCCTTAAATATGAAATAGAATTTCAAAATGTTCTTGGTAATAAAACAATTTTAAGTCATTGTAATGGATTAATTAACATTACATTACCAAAAGACAAACAAGAGATTTTACCTTTAATGAACCTATTACAATCTGAATTTTACAATCAATGTCCAGGATTACTTAAGATAGCATTAGGAGAAAACATCAATGGAGCTATGATTGTTGGAAATTTATCACTTTGGAAACATGTTCTTATTGCCGGAGAAACCGGTGGTGGAAAATCAATTTGTATGCATTGTTTTATTAATAGTTTAATATATAATTGTGATCCATCCGATGTAAAAATGATTTTAATCGATCGTAATAGAGTAGAGTTTACACTTTACGAAAATATTAAATATTTACTTAGACCAGTCATTTATGAATTAAATGAAGCTGAAAAAACTCTTTCTTGGTTAGTCACTGAAATGAAATCACGTTATCATCTATTTAGTCAAAATAAATGTAGAGATATAGAATCATATAAAAAAAAGGGGAATCACTTACCATATATAGTTGTATTTATTGACGAATTCCAAATAATCACATTAAACAGTGATAAAGCAGAAAAAAACCTAATTGAATTATTTACCCAATCAAGAAAGGCTGGTATTCATTTAGTAATAGCTACCCAAAAACCTACTACAGATGTAATAACCCCACTCATAAAGGCTAATATTCCCACTAGAATCGCTTTTTCAGTAGGGAGTCATTATGATAGTCAAACTATTTTAGGTCAGCCTGGAGCTGAAAAATTAAATAAAAAAGGTGACATGATTTTAAAAGATGAAGATGGTTATGA